>CAZBUC010000147.1:609-6166 GCA_964494965.1 uncultured Maribrevibacterium sp. | reverse complement strand
CACCACAGTAGCAATTTCCTCTTCGGTCACTCGTCGTTTCAGTAGGCGCGTTTCGGTATGCTCTTCTGCTTGACTGGCCTTTTCTATTTCCGCTTCCAGCATGGGAATCACGCCATACTGCAACTCTGACATTTTTGCCAGATTTCCACTGCGACGGGCCTCTTCCATCTCGTGACGAACCGATTCCAGCTCTTCTTTGAGCTTTTGAGCTCCCTGAACAGCCGCCTTTTCAGCGTTCCAGATCTCTTCAAGATCCGAAAACTGCTTCTGCAAGGTGCCAATTTCGCTGTCTAATTCGTCTAATCTGAGTTTAGACGCCTTATCGGTTTCTTTTTTCAGCGCTTCTTTTTCAATCTTCAATTGAATCAAGCGACGTTCTAAACGGTCCATGTCTTCCGGTTTGGAATCCATCTCCATGCGAATACGGCTGGCCGCTTCATCAATTAAGTCAATGGCCTTATCGGGCAACTGACGATCAGTAATATAGCGTTGGGACAGCTTGGCGGCGGCAATGATGGCCGAGTCTGTGATATCGACACCATGATGCACTTCGTAACGCTCTTTTAGACCGCGTAAGATAGCAACAGAGTCGAGTACGCTGGGTTCTTCCACCAGCACCTTTTGAAAGCGTCGCTCTAGCGCTGCGTCTTTTTCGATGTATTGGCGATATTCATTCAGTGTGGTCGCGCCAACACAGTGTAATTCACCACGGGCAAGAGCGGGCTTGAGCATATTGCCAGCGTCCATAGAACCTTCAGATTTACCTGCGCCCACCATGGTGTGAATTTCGTCAATAAACAAAATCACTTGACCTTCTTGTTTAGACAGTTCGTTCAGCAAGGCTTTAAGGCGCTCCTCAAACTCGCCACGGTATTTAGCTCCGGCGATTAAAGACCCCATATCGAGGGATAAAACACGCTTATTTTTTAGTCCTTCTGGCACCTCGCCATTGATTATGCGCTGCGCCAGCCCTTCTACAATGGCCGTTTTCCCTACGCCAGGCTCGCCAATCAGTACTGGATTGTTTTTGCGACGACGCTGCAACACCTGAATCGTACGGCGTATTTCATCATCACGACCAATCACAGGATCAAGCTTACCTTCAGCGGCTCTTGCGGTGAGATCAACGGTGTATTTGTCTATCGCCTGACGACTTTCTTCGGCGTTCGGATCGTTGATCGAATCGCCACCGCGCACCTGATCAATCACGGCAGAAATGTCATTTTTTGTCACACCAGTGGCTTTTAGCGCTTTTGCTAGGTCATCTTTGCCATCAAACATGGCCATCAAGACCAATTCAGATGAGATGTATTGGTCTTTGCGCTTTTGCGCTTCTTTGTCAGCCAGATTCAATAAGCGCCCCAATTCAGGGGACATTTGCACATTACCATCGTGGTCTTTTACTTTTGCTAAACGATCCAAGAGCGCATTTAAACTGTCGCGGAACTTAGCCACTTGAATGCCCGCTTGTTGCAGAATAGGGCGCGTACTTCCACCCTGTTGATCCAACAGCGCCATCATCAAATGCAAGGACTCGATATAAGAATGATCATGCCCAAGCGCAATGGACTGCGCATCAGAAAGGGCGAGCTGTAATTTACTGGTTAAACGATCGATTCGCATAGGAACCTCCTAAAAAAGATAAAAACACTGTCGTTCCCCCATTAATAAGTGCGCTTACTGGCTTTTCAATACAGCACTGTCATTTTTTTGACACCCATCAATAAAACCACGACTTATCACTCATCTAACCAGATCACAGACGCCATGCGACCCGTCTTGCCCTCTCGTCGATAGGAATAAAAACGCGCCTCATCCGTGAAGGTGCAATGGTCGCCACCGTATATCTGCGCCACGCCAGCGGCCAATAAGCGTTGTTTCGCCAATAAATAAAGGTTGCCTAACCATTTGCCTTGCTGCTGGGATGACTTAAAGGCTGCCTCCGCCTCTGTCGTAACTGACATGAACGCTTCTCGCACTTCATCACCCACCTCAAAAGCCTCGGGGCCAATAGCTGGACCTAGCCATACCAGTACCGTTTCTGGGTCATCAAAGCTGCTTAAGGTTTCTTCCAACACACCCGCACACAGACCGGCATGGGCGACAGCCACTTTTTCCCCTGCTGCGTCACAAAAAAACACAGGCAAACAATCTGCCGTCAATACGGCGCAAACCTGATTAACTTGATCTGAAAACGCCGCATCCGCACTGTCTGGTAAATGATCGCAAGGCAAACGCGCGACGGTCGTTCCGTGAACCTGATTTAGCCATTGTAGTGAACTTGGCATATTGATCGCTGTGGCAAATAGACGACGATTCTCGACAACATGTTCAATCTCATCGCCCACATGCCCTCCTAAATTCAGCGAGTCAAATGGCGGCTGACTCACGCCACCAACACGAGTCGACACATAGGCACGAACTCGTGACGGCGCAGGCCAATTAGGCAGAATAAAAGACGCGTTATACAAAGACATATACACCCTCGAATACACAAATCATCCAATAAAAAACAAAAAGGCAGCCTAGGCTGCCTCTTAATCATTCAATATATCAATCTTTCGACTGCAATCGCTTGATTAAAAATAGTCAGAATCATTACTACCTGATTCCACCATATCTTTTTTAAGCGCATCTAACAGCTTTTTCATATCGTCGGGCAAATCCACTTCCCACTCCATCCACTCTCCCGTAATAGGGTGAGCCAGCTCCAGTCTTTTAGCATGCAATGCCTGGCGACGAAAATGGCGCAATTCGTCTTGCAGCTCGGCCGAACAGGCTTTCGGCATTTTTAAACGACCACCGTATTGTGGATCGCCTACTAATGGATACTGAATAAACGCCATGTGCACACGAATCTGGTGAGTTCGACCGGTTTCCAGCTTCAAGCGAATGTGGGTGTGATTCTTAAAACGCTCAACTAAACGATAATGCGTGACCGCGTCTTTGCCGTTCACCGGCTCTACCGCCTGTTTTTGACGATTGTGCGGATGACGCCCAATGGGTTCGTCTACCACCCCACCACCCGTCATCACACCAATAGATACCGCTTCGTATTCACGACCCATACTGCGCTCTTGAAGCTGCATGACTAGATCTGTCTGAGCAGCCAGCGTCTTAGCCACCACCATCAAACCTGTGGTTTCTTTATCAAGACGGTGAACGATACCCGCTCTAGGCAAATGCGCTGTCTCTGGCGCATGATGAAGAATCGCGTTCATCAGGGTCCCATCACGATTACCTACGGCTGGGTGTACCACCAAACCCGCAGGCTTATTGACTATCATGATGTCGTTGTCTTCATAGACAACATCTAACGCCATTTCTTGCGCTTCATGATCTTCTTGCGCTTCAATCACTATGTCCAACGACACAATCTCGCCACCAAACAGTTTTTCTTTTGGTTTGGTGATCTTGCCGTCTACTTTTAACACACCTTCTTTGATCCAGCTCTGAATACGTGAACGAGAATAGTCGTTAAACAACTCTGTCGCGATCTGATCAAATCGGTTACCACCCAAATCGAAAGGGACTTGGGCTTCTTTTACTATGCGCTCTGCCATACAATGTACTTTTACTGTTGTTTTCAGCTCATTAAATTTATCATAGAGCTTGAAAGTGAAAAAACGTGTAGCGCCTTGCACTTCATCATCTTTCGCAATTTAACGCTACAAAATGCCGATTAAGGCTAATCTACTACCATATCAAGGTTTTGATTATACATGGGATTTCATCACTCGTTGCTCCGTTTCTCTGGAATAGTAAGTTTTTCTTTTTTAATAGTGGCCTGTTCAAGCCAGCCAGTGCAAGAACCAGACCTGCCTGAACGCGTTTACTATGAAAAAGCACAAAAAGCCCTGGCAGATAACCTACCGACGACTGCCATCAAGCACTTGCGAGATCTCGACTCTCGTTATCCATTCGGTGAATTTAGCTCTCGAGCTGAGCTCGACTTAATTTTTGCTCACATGCAGGCCAGTGACTTCATCGCGGCCCATGCTGCTGCCGAGCGATTTATCAAAAATCATCCTGAAAACGAAGCCGCTGACTACGCCTACTACATGCGCGCTTTGTCCACTTACAAAGGTGCTGAGAGCTTGATTACGCGCTTTCTTGATGCTGATCCAAGTGCACGCGACTCCAAAGAGCTCGCAAAAGCGTTTAGAGAGTTTGCCGACTTTACCGGGCGCTACCCAGATAGCAACTATGCGCCGGATGCCAAAGCACGCATGTTGTATTTGCGAGATATGGTGGCCCGCCATGAACTACAAGTGGCACGTTATTACCTAAAACGTAAAGCACCGCTGTCGGCTTTGCAGCGTAGCCAACAGGTTATCTTAAATTACCCAAGCTCTCAGTCCGTGGAGGAAGCCTTGGCGATTAATATTCAGTCGTACCTAGATCTTGAGAAAAATCTTCTGGCTGAGACCAATTTAGCGGTTCTAAAACAAAATTTCCCTAGCTCGTCTCACTTAGACAGCGCCGGAAATTTTGTACCACTTCGCCTACCCAGCGATGCGGATCCCGGCTTTTTGTACTGGGTTAGCTTAGGGATTATCGACTGATCCTTTGATTCGCTTAATCATGGACTAGTCAGGCTGGCTGGGTAAATACGTTCCTCTTGCCCAGCCAGCCATACTGGATGCTTTACCATGACAACCTGATTAAACAGGGACGAATGGATAAAACCTTGCAGCCACGCCTGGACAAACGGATAATCCGCGGCGTCAAACCAAGCTTGATCCACACCAGCAAATTGCCTAATAAAAGGAAAGACAGCGATATCGGCTAAACTAACCGTATCACCCAGCAAAAAAGCACACTGGCTTAAACGCCCTTCTAACCTGCGTAAAAAAACGTCGCCACGAGCACGATAAGCACTCGCTTCACTCTCTGGATACCGGTCTGCGTACTTGTAGCGGTCTAACCAATGCTTAAAAAAGTGATCGTTATATGTCACCCAAGACGCTATTTTGTGACGTTTAACACACGAAGTAGGAAATAAAGACTCAACGAGCATGCGATCTTTTGCACCAGACAGGGCCCAATACATGATATCCAAACTTTCTGGGTATCGTGTCCCCTGCGTATCCACCAGCTGAGGCACACTTGACCGGCCACCTAACGCGAGTAATTCCGGCGGTTTTGCTTTCAACGCCACTTCACGTAGGTAAACAGGCTCTTGCAACAAAGCAATCAGATATCGCGCCCTAATCGCATAAGGACAGCGTCTAAAAGAATACAGTACTGGTAACAAAATACCCCCTCATGGTGACATATAAAAAAGCGTCTCTTGACGCTTTCAATAGAAAAACACCCCCAGTCTACACTGAGGCCTCATAAAAAAACCTTTTAATACAGGCTCCTACCTCGATATTTTGTTCATTGAGCTAAATTCTTATGGTAGTATTTCACAATCAAATGTTCACGTCCCCGTGGCACAGCTGGATAGCGCAATCCCCTCCTAAGGGATAGGTCGCAGGTTCGAATCCTGCCGGGGACACCATTCTTCTTCTTTGTGCGCGTCTCTACTCTACTCCGCTTGTCTCGTTTCATT
>CAZBUC010000147.1:0-599 GCA_964494965.1 uncultured Maribrevibacterium sp. | reverse complement strand
TAGACAAAACACAATCTAATGTTCGTGTTCATAGCTTAAATCCTTTAAAATCCGTTTCATACGGTGTTTTTTTCTGCACACAATGCCACAGTGGCCCTTTTTTTATGGGCTGTGTTTCACCCAATAAATGTCAGTGAGTAACGCTTTTCATGTTGCTAATGATCGATAATTACGATTCTTTCACGTATAACTTGGTGCAATATTTTCGTGAGTTAGGGGCCGATGTTCATGTTTATCGTAATGATGAAATCAGTGTCGATGAGATTGAACGTTTGGCACCTTCCCATTTGGTTATCTCTCCGGGGCCTTGTACGCCTGACGAAGCCGGTATTTCCATGGCCGCTATCGCAAGATTTGCCGGCAAGATCCCTATTTTGGGTATTTGCTTAGGCCATCAAAGTATCGGACAAGTCTTTGGCGGTAAGGTGATTCGTGCTAAAAATGTCATGCACGGGAAAACGTCTTTAATTTACCATAACAATCGTTCGGTTTTTTCTGGTTTACCAAACCCTCAAACAGCAACACGTTATCACTCTTTAGTGATATCAAAAGAGGCCTTGCCTGATTGTCTTGAGGTGACTGCGTGGAGCCAAGACGCA
>CAZBUC010000146.1:0-6176 GCA_964494965.1 uncultured Maribrevibacterium sp. | reverse complement strand
GAGATAAGCTCGGTCAAGCAGCCAAAGCCGATTTGTTTTCTGCCCCAGTATTACTCCGTCAAGTTCAGGCTGACCCAAGACAAGAGGCTGAAGCTGCTCTTATTTCTTTGGGGTACAAGCCACAAGAGGCGGCCAAAGCGGTTGCTGGTGTGCCTACAGATGCCGCCAGCAGTGAAGAGGTTATCAGGTCAGCTCTAAAAGGCATGCTAAGGAAATAGAATGATTGAGCAGGACCGAATTGTATCAAGTGAATTAAAGGGCAACGACCGACAAGTCGACAGGGCAATACGTCCGCAAGCACTGGCTGAATACATTGGTCAGCCGGTGGTGAAAGAGCAAATGGAGATTTTTATTCAGGCCGCTCGTCAGCGCAATGAACCCCTAGATCATACACTGATATTTGGCCCACCTGGATTAGGTAAAACCACGCTAGCGCACATTATTGGCAATGAAATGGGTGCTGATGTTAAGACAACGTCTGGCCCCGTACTTGAAAGAGCCGGAGATTTAGCAGCGCTGCTGACAAATCTTAATAAAGGCGATATCTTGTTTATTGATGAGATACACAGACTGAGTCCAGCCATTGAAGAAGTCTTATATCCAGCGATGGAAGATTATCAGCTCGATATTATGATTGGCGAAGGACCAGCGGCTCGATCAATAAAAATTGAACTCCCGCCGTTTACGCTTGTCGGAGCAACAACTCGTGCAGGATTATTAACTTCGCCTTTACGCGATCGATTTGGCATAGTGCAGCGGTTGGAGTTCTATGATGTTGCCTCACTGACAACTATTGTTGCTCGTTCGGCTGGTAAAATGGGCATGGAGCTTGATCAGCCTGGTTGTTATGAAGTGGCTAGAAGGTCGCGAGGAACGCCAAGGATAGCCAATCGTTTATTGCGGCGAGTAAGAGATGTCGCGCAAGTGAGCGGTGAAACCCTTGTTGGGCAGGCGATTGCGGAGAGAGCGCTGGATATGTTAAGCGTAGATAGTCAAGGTTTTGATCATTTAGATAGACGTATGTTATTGACTATGATAGAAAAGTTCGACGGAAGACCAGTAGGTCTTGATAGCGTATCCGCCGCTTTGGGTGAAGATAAAGATACCATTGAAGATGTGATTGAACCTTTTTTGATTCAACAAGGCTTCATAATTCGTACGCCACGAGGCAGGCAAGTAACAAAGCGAGCCTATGAGCATTTTAATTACCAACTACCTTCAGATTTAAAATAGAGGTTACTAATGTCAATTTGGGGACTTATCGCCAGTGCTAGTATCGTGGTTCAGCTTGTTATGCTAACCCTAGTTGCGGCTTCCGTTTTATCATGGATCGTTATCTTTCAAAGAATTCGTGTTCTTAAAAAAGCAAAAAAAGTCCGTGCAGACTTTGAAGAAAGTTTTTGGTCAAGCGGTGTTGATCTGGGTAACCTGTACAGAAAATTAACCTTGGAAGGGAGAAAGGTTGAGGGCATGGAAAGCATTTTCGCTGCTGGTATTAAAGAGTTCACGCGTTTGAGGCAGAGCCATAACGTAGAGCCTGATGCCATCATGGACGGTGTTCAAAGAGCGATGCGCGTTGCTTTATATCGTGAAGAAGAAAAACTTGACCAGCACCTCCCTTTTCTGGCAACCGTAGGATCGACAAGCCCATACATTGGTCTGTTTGGTACTGTTTGGGGTATTATGAATTCATTTATAGGGCTTGCTGAAGTGCAGCAAGCTACCTTAGCCGCAGTGGCGCCCGGCATCGCTGAGGCCCTTATTGCGACGGCAATTGGTCTGGCCGCAGCGATACCAGCCGTCATCGCATACAACCGTTTTTCTACTTCTGCAGAATCTCTTGCGTCAAGTTACGAAAACTTTTCTGACGAATTTATTAGTATTTTGCATCGTAAGGTACACGTCAGAGAGGGAGGCGCTGCGTAGTGGCTCGTTTAAGGAGAAGAAATAAGCGTCGCCCAATGGCAGAAATCAACGTAGTACCTTACATAGATGTCATGCTGGTGCTTCTGGTGATCTTTATGGTAACAGCCCCCATGCTAACGCAAGGTGTTGATGTAGAGCTTCCCAGTGCCAATGCTGCGCCCATACAAAACGATGATCAAGATGTTCTAATCGCATCGGTTGATTCAAAGGGACAGTATTATCTTGATGTTGGAGGTAAGCAAGAACCTATCGATCTTTCTCAACTACAAGATAGGGTAAGAAAAGTGTTGAATCAAAGTCCTGGGATGTCGGTCTTAGTACGAGGTGATAAAAGCGTACCTTATGGTGATGTGATCGGTTTAATGGTGACATTACAATCAGCCGGTGTTCCTAATGTGGGCTTAGTCACGGAGCCGGATGCAAA
This sequence comes from uncultured Maribrevibacterium sp., assembly GCA_964494965.1. Classification (GTDB taxonomy): domain Bacteria; phylum Pseudomonadota; class Gammaproteobacteria; order Pseudomonadales; family Marinomonadaceae; genus Marinomonas. The sequence goes on along the minus strand of CAZBUC010000146.1, from coordinate 3,826 downwards.
TCGATGAAATGGTTACGGACAGAGAGTTATCACATTCCAACAATACTTGCTATTAGCCTACACTTAGGGATAGTGGTTGCTGGCTTTGTCGTTGCTGACTTTAATAACAGTGAAACACCTGAACCGCAAAGACCAGCTATTATTGATGCCACTGTGGTCGATGTCTCCCAGACAATTATCGGCAAACGTGAAGCAGAACAAAGAGCGGCTGAACAAGCAGCCCTTGCAGAAAAAAGAAGAAAAGAGGTGCAGCAGAAAGCGGAAAATGACCGTAGAGCGCAGGAAGAGAGGCGTAATCAGCTTGCTCGAGAAAAACAGGCACAAGAAGCGGCAAAGCAGAAAGAGCTTGAGCGTCAAAAGCAAGCACAAAAACTTGAACAAGAGCGTGCAGCCAAACAAGTAGAAGAAAAAAGACGCCTTGAGAAGCAGCTTGCTGAAAAACAGTTGGCTGAGAGACAGCTAGCGGAAAAACAACGAATTGAAGAGCAGGCGGGAAAAGAGGCGGAAGCTAAGCGTGCTCAAGAAGAACGTCAGCGCCAACAAGAAGAGCAGCGGTTAGAACAAGAAAGGCAGCGTCAAGCGGAAGCAGCGAGAGTCGCTGAACAGAAAAAAGCGCAAGAAGCGGCCGCAGAAGAGGAAAGAAAAAGAGCGGCTGATGAAGCTCAAATGGTGCAATCAATCAGTAGTTTAATAAACAGCAGGGTAGCCGCTGTGTGGAGTCGACCTCCTAGCGCTCGTAACAATATGAGAACCCAACTTCGTATTGATTTTTTACCGAATGGTGAAGTGTTAAATGTCCAAGTAATGAAAAGTAGTGGCGATGCGTTATTTGATGCACGGGCCATTGATGCCGTCTACAGAGTGAGGCGCATAGAAGAACTGGCGCAGTTAGACTCTTACGTTTTTGAGAGAAATTTTCGTACAGTAGAGCTAATATTTAATCCTCAAGATTTGAGAAACTAATGATGTTTAAAAAATGGTTTGGCGTTTTAATTGGTTTGTTATTACTAGTGAGTACTGCAAAAGCGCAGCTTGTTATTGAAATTACCAGCGGTGCTGATCAGCTGTTACCGATAGCGGTAGTCCCTTTTGGCTATAATGGTGTCGAAGCACTGCCCGAAGATATTGCGCAAATTGTAGAAAACAATTTGGCGAGAAGCGGTCTGTTTAAGCCTGTTCCACGCGCTAATATGCTTAGCATGCCTTCAACTGAAGCGGATATTTTTTATCGTGATTGGCGATTGTTGAAGAGCGACTATGTTGTGGTTGGGTCTGTACGCAAACTTGCTAATAATCAATATCGAATAGGTTTTGAATTGCTAAATGTTTTGACAGAAAAAGCGGTTCAAAAGCACAGTTCTATTGATGTCAGCGCGAGCAATTTTCGTGATGCAGCTCACTACATAAGTGATAAAGTGTATGAATTATTAACAGGAACAAAAGGCGCGTTTAGCACAAGGGTTTTATACGTAACAGCGGAAGGAGACAAAAAAGCCCCCCTGTTTAAACTGCAAGTTGCGGATGCGGATGGTTTTAGGCCACAAGTTATTGTTGAATCCAGAGAGCCTATTTTATCACCTTCTTGGAGTATGGATGGGCGAAATATTGCTTATGTTATGTTTCGAAATCGTCGCCCTAATATTTTTATACAAGAGCTTGCAACGGGTAAGAGACAGCAGATTGCTCAGTTTAGAGGTCTAAATGGGGCTCCTGCTTGGTCTCCTGATGGTAAAAAATTGGCTTTGGTCTTGTCTAAAGATAACAATCCTGAAATATACACTTTAGAAATTGCGACACAAAAACTAGAGCGAATGACAAACCATTATGCTATTGATACTGAGCCAAGCTGGGAGCCAGATGGTAAAGGTATTATATTTACCTCCGATCGTGGTGGAAATCCTCAGATATATCGTCTAGATGTAGATACAAAACGTGTTGAGAGGGTGACATTCGAAGGTGAGCTGAACACAAGAGCAAGAATGACACCTGATGGGCGCTATCTTGTTACTGTTCAAAAGAACGATGGTAATTATCATGTCGCTTTACAGGATATGAAAACAGGTAGAGTGCAGACTCTTACTGAGACATACTTAGATGAATCGCCAAGCATTGCGCCTAACGGTAGCATGGTAATATATGCCACAACCTACAAAGGAAAGGGTATTTTAGCGGTAGTTTCCGTTGATGGACTGGTAAAATATAGGTTACCATCGGCAGAGGGTGATGTTCGTGAGCCTTCCTGGTCTCCGTACTTCAAATAAAGAAATTGAGGAGTTAATAATGAGTGTAAATAAATTAGGTAAATTGGCTGTAATTGGTTTCTCTACGGCTATTATTGCCGGTTGTAGCACAACAGCGACTGAGACAGATACGTCTACCGTTGCTGAGGACGCTGTATCAAGCTCACAAGCTCAAAGTGCCGATGCGACGACTGACCAAGCGTTCGGAACTGGTCAAGGTGGCTCTTTAACAAGCGTTATTGTTGAAGATGAAAAGGCCGTTGTTGATCCATTGGATGGTGTTGAAACTGTTTTTTACTTTGATTTCGACAAATCTATTGTACGTTCTGAGTCTCGTGAAGCGCTAGCTAAGCATGCCCAATTCTTGGTAAATAACCCTGATGCGCGTGTTGTTTTAGAAGGTCATGCTGATGAGCGTGGTACTCGCGAATACAACATGGCTCTTGGTGAACGCCGTGCTAAAGCAATCAGCCGTTACCTCACTATCCAAGGCGTTGCTGCTTCTCAGATCGAAACAGTAAGCTTTGGTGAAGAAGTGCCTGTTGCGTTTGGAAGCAACAGTGATGCTTGGCAGTTAAACCGTCGCGTTGAAGTACGTTACGAATAATGATGTTAAAAAAAGTTAAATCTTATGCTATTGCTTCGGTGTTGCTAACAGCAACGCCTTTTGCATTCGCTGAGAGCCCTGTAGCAGGTTTGTCATCAAACGCTGCTGCAGAGCTGCTTTTTCAGCTAGAAACACTTCAGCAGGAAGTTCAAAGCCTAAGAGGTCAGCTGGAAGAGCAAGGGCATGAGCTTAAGCTTATGAAGCAAAGTCAAAGAGACCGTTATATTGATCTTGATAAACGAATATCTTTGATAATGTCTTCGGCATCAAAAGCAAGTGCTGTTAGCTCGTCTGTTGTGCCATTAGCAGAACAACCCGTCTCTGTAAATAGAGCCGCCCCTAGCAGCTCTTCTTCAGTTTTGCGTAGCTCTCCTTTGGCTCCAGTGTCATTAGAAGCGCCTAGTGTAGAATCTAAGAAAGCATACGATGATGCTTACAATCTTATTCGACAGCGTAATTTTGAACAGGCAGAAAAAGCTTTATCTTTGTTTGTGGAAAATTTCCCAAGAGATACTCTGACAGGTAACGGCTATTATTGGTTAGGTGAAGTGAAGCTTGTCCAAAACAAGAGAGAAGAAGCCATTGTTGCGTTTACAACCGTGATAGAGCGGTTTCCTGGGCACAACAAAGAACCTGATTCACTTTACAAGCTTGGCACTATCAATGATCAATTAGCTGACACGGTCAAAGCCAAATCCTATTTGCAGGATGTAATCAGGCGTTTTCCTGACAGTAAAGCTGCACAGCTAGCAGCAGGTTATTTAAGTAATATTAAATAGCTTGCATTTCTCGGCGGGCTCTGTATTATACGCAGCCCGTTGGGTCGTTAGCTCAGTTGGTAGAGCAGTTGACTTTTAATCAATTGGTCACTGGTTCGAATCCAGTACGACCCACCAACCTCTTGTATTTATTTTTCTCCGTTTTTTGGGTCGTTAGCTCAGTTGGTAGAGCAGTTGACTTTTAATCAATTGGTCACTGG
>CAZBUC010000145.1:0-6183 GCA_964494965.1 uncultured Maribrevibacterium sp. | reverse complement strand
ATCCCTAGTGGGCAGTGGTGACCGTTCTGAGCGTATTCGTACTTATAATTATCCCCAAGGACGCGTGACGGATCATCGCATTAACCTGACTTTGTACAAGTTAGACGAGATTGTTGCGGGTGATTTGGATGCCTTGATTAATCCTCTGGTGAACGAGTTCCAAGCCGAGCAGTTGGCGGCGTTGAGTGGCGATAATTAATGTCTGAAGCAAGGTAATCATCGACCATGCGAATAGATGAACTACTGAAAGGCGCTTCTCAGCGCCTTATTTCTGTCTCGGAAACCGCTCAGTTAGACGCTCAGCTTTTACTCGCTCATGTGTTAGAGGTATCGACAGCGTATTTTTATACTTGGCCGGATAAGATGGTTGAGTCTGCAAATCTTGAGCGTTTCGATGGTTTGCTGGCGCGTCGAGAGCAGGGTGAGCCAGTGGCGTATTTGTTGGGTCATCAAGCGTTTTGGACCTTAGATCTAGAAGTGTCCCCTTGTACTTTGATTCCTAGAGCGGATACCGAACGACTCGTGGAAGTGGCCCTGTCAGTGTTTGAGGCAAAGAAAGCGCATCGCGTTTTGGATCTTGGCACAGGAACCGGTGCCATTGCTTTGGCGTTGGCAGCAGAGTGGCCCGACTCAAGGTTAGTTGGCGTAGATCTTATTGACGACGCCGTCGCTTTGGCTCAGCGAAATGCTTCCCGCAATCGGCTTACTAATGCGACATTTGTGCAAAGTCGTTGGTTTGATGCCTTGGATACGAATGAGCCCTTCGACTTAATTGTGTCGAATCCGCCCTATATCGACCCGTGTGACGAGCATCTGTCGCAGGGTGATGTGCGTTTTGAGCCAAAAACGGCCTTGGTGGCGGATAATCATGGCTTGGCAGACATTGAACATATTATTCAGCAGGCCCCCAATTATATGCTGCCAAATGCCTATTTGATGTTTGAGCATGGTTACGACCAAGCGTTGGCTGTCCAGCAGAGATTACGCAAAGCAGGGTTTGTCTCAATACAAAGCTTTCAAGATTTAGGTGGGAATGACCGAGTAACCATGGGCCAATACAAATAACGAAGTGAATGCTTACTGTTTTGCAAACACTTCGTTTTTAAGAGGGTGCTATTTTTTCGGTTGAGCACTTTCAGGACGAATAAAGACGGGAACGTCCTTGGTGGATTGTTGTGAATCGTAACGGTAGCCCGCCAGATCAAATGCTTTCAGGTTATCTAAGGTTTCACAACGATTTTCAATCAAGTAGCGCGCCATTAAACCGCGTGCTTTTTTTGCGTAAAAGCTAATGACTTTAAATTTTCCGCTTTTCTCATCGAGGAAATTAGGGCTGACCAAAGGGGCTTTCAGTTTCTTAGTATTGACCGCTTTGAAATACTCATTTGAGGCAAGATTGACGAGTATCTCGTTTTCTTGCAGATCCTCATTGATTTTATCGACAATACGATCGCCCCAGAATTGGTAAAGGTTGCTGCCTCGCTGGTTGTTGAGTTTGGTGCCCATTTCGAGACGGTAGGCTTGCATCAAGTCGAGGGGTTTAAGTACGCCGTAAAGGCCGCTGAGAATGCGTAGAGACTCTTGTGCATACTGCATATCCTCTTCACTCAAGGAGTAAGCATCCAGCCCTGTGTACACATCGCCCATAAAGGTATAAATGGCAGGTCGGCTGTTGTCTTGGCTGTGTGCTTTTTGCCATTCTTGGTAGCGCGATACGTTAAGTGAGGCGAGTTTGTCGCTCAGTTTCATTAATGAGGCAATGTCTGCGGGTGTTGAAGGCTTAATGGCTTCAATGAGTTGTTGAGCATCGTCTAATAGCGCTGGCTGGCTAAATGAATCCACGCTGGGCTTGGAGGTGAGATCCAGTGTTTTTGCTGGTGAGATTAAAAACTTCATAAAATTCCCGTTGGCTTGTGCGTTGCGTTTTTTAAAGATTATCCATAGAGTGTCGATAGATATCTAGACATTGCTTTAATAGAGACAGTTTATGAAGAATAATCTGATACCATTTCCCACAACGCGGCCGTCTGAAAGCAAAGTCGAGTCTGGTCTTGCCTGTGATGATGAGTTGAAAGAATTACGAGCGGCGTTTGATCGGGCTCGTGCAGATTGGCCTTTAGAGTTGGCTGAACTACCCGAAAACAACAAAATTTTCAGTGGTTCTAAAAAGTAACCGCTAGCGTTTTCATCACTTCTTGTAAGGTATTTCCTCATGTTGCTTTTCATTGTGCGCCACTCATTGCCATTTATGGTGGTTTTTGCCATTTTGGGTTTTGTGTTTCCTGCCGCTTCCGTTGCGTTTTTCCCGTTTTTGCCCTTTGTTTTATTTACACTGATGACTCTGACCCTGTTGGGTATGAAGCAGCGTGAATTAGTGAAACGTCTGAGCAGCAAGGCAATTTGGCTGTATGCGGTGTTGCACTCTTTTGTATTTATGACAGTCGTCGGCCTTTTGGGGTGGTGGCTGTCTTTTGATCAAGACTTGTTGTTGGCAGTTGTCGCGGTAGCGGCGACCGGATCATTGTTTGCCACCCCAGCGATCGTTAGAGCCCTTGGCTTTGATAGTTTGCAGGCGATGGCGATGACAATAGCAACGACACTCTTGCTGCCGGTTTCTATTATCACGGCGCTGTTTTTCTTTCAGCAGCAAAGTGTTGAGTTAGATTGGGGAAGCTATTTTGTTCGGCTGATGATTTTCATCTTTGGCCCTATGCTATTCTCATTTGCTGTGCATCGCTTGGTGTCGGAAGAGCCGCTGAATCGCTTCCTAGTGAAGATATCTCCCTATACCATTTTGCTGGTGTTTGCTTTTCCATTTGGCTTAATCGGCCGCTTTCGAATGCTGTTTGATCAAGACCCTATCATTGCACTGTATTACTTTATCATTGCCACAGGCTTGTGTTGTCTATTTTTTGTTCTATCTTTTATTCTGTACAGGAATAAAGGTCTGGATATTGCCCTGACGGCGGCCATCACTTCTGGCAATCGAAATGTCTTGTTAACCTATAGTGTAGCAGGTGCTTTATTAGGCCCCGCGTTCTTGCCCCTAGCTGGAGCACTGCAGTTACCGACATATTTACTGCCCGTATTAACGCGATGGTTAAGTCGTATCCTGTCAAAATAAACCGATAAGGTATTATTTTTACTTATATTAGCGTGTTATGATAATTGTAATTTTGATTGCTAAATGATCGAAATTATTTTTAAAAGTGACATTTTATAGTGCCATCTTATGCGGCATTGTTTGCCTGCAGAAGGTTACTTAAGGACAGGTCCGCTATGCGCAATAATACCCCCGTAACAAACCAAGAAAAAACCTTCGGCCAGTTTGAAAAACTCATTTCTACCACGGATACCAAGGGCAAGATCACTTATTGTAATGATGCTTTTGTGAACATCAGTGGGTTTGAAAAGCAGGAGCTCATTGGTAGTCCTCACAATATTGTTCGACATCCTGATATGCCCAAAGAAGCCTTCGAGGTCATGTGGTCAACCTTAAAAGAAGGAAAGGCGTGGATGGGGTTGGTGAAAAATCGTTGTAAAAATGGCGATTTTTACTGGGTAGACGCTTATGTAACCCCTGTAATGGAAGCTGGCAAGGTAATCGGGTACGAGTCTGTCAGAACGCTTCCAAATCGAGACGATGTGGCAAGAGCAGAAAAAATCTATCGTCAAATTTTAAAGGGTAAGAATGTTATGCCACGGCCGATGATGTCGTGGAAGTGGTGGTTACCCGCGAGCAGTCTTGTTTTAGCGGTTGCGGCAGCCAGTGTGGATTGGTCCTACGGTTTGGGCGTTGCTTTGGCTGGTAGTCTTCTTACCAATGCCATGTTTGCTAGACACCATTTGATGCTGCAAGGCACCTTAAAAAATCGCCTTTCCAGTGCGTTTCTTCATCCGCTAGCGGGGGTTACTTATTCTGATCAAGCGCTGGATATTGCGACCTTGGATGTGGGAGTTAAAAGTCTGCAATCTAGAATGGATGCGGTGTTGACTCGTTTTGAAGATGAATCCATGAATGTGTCAAGCCAATCGAAAACGGCCCTTGCTTCAACGCTTGAGACCACAAAAGGCATGATCAGCCAGCAGCATGAAACACAGGATGTAGCGGCGGCTATGCAACAAATGACATCAACGATTAATGATGTGGCCCAGCACGTACAAATGACAGCCGATACGGCTAAGACCTCGGTTGACACAGCTCAAGGCGGACAGCGAATCGTCGAAGAGACGCGTCACTCAATTCGTCATCTCAGTGATACAGTCAATAATATTAGTGAGACGGTGCAAGAGCTGGCGGAACACTCTGAAAAGATCGCGCAAGTGGCGCAAATGATCGACCAAATCGCCGAACAAACCAATTTATTGGCATTAAATGCCGCCATAGAAGCAGCAAGAGCAGGAGAATATGGTCGTGGTTTTGCTGTGGTAGCTGATGAAGTTCGCCAGCTTGCTCAAAGAACACAAGGTTCAACACAAGATATTCACAATATTATTGAAACGCTACGAACTGGAGCAAAAAGCTCTGTCGCCATTGCTAATCAAGGTAAGCAGGACGCTGAGCATGGTCTCAACAAGATCCTAGAAATGGAAACGGCGTTTGTTAATATTGTGGATGCGGTTTCTACCATATCGGATATGTCGATGCAGATGTCAGCGGCCGTTGAAGAGCAAGCACACGTTGCGGAAGATATTAACCGTCAAGTGGTGCGCATATCGGATTTGTCGGTTCAAAGCTCAGAGAAAAGTAATGCATCCAGTGACAGCATTCGCTCGTTACAAAGCGTCGCAAACAACATGCATGAGCTTGTGGTTCGATTCAAGTAAAACGGGGGAATGATTCACTATTTCATCGGCTATATAAATGCGGCTATTTATCGGTAGCCGCATTTTTTATGAGGTAGGCGTGGGGTCATCTTATGGCAAGGGCAAGACTTTTAACTGGTTGCTGGCGTACGTTAAGTTGATCATCATAAGTTCTTGACTGGCTTTGTGGTCACCCATGGCATTTAATAATCGACTTAGTTCCGCTAGCGCTTCGCTGTGAGCATCAAATTCTAAGGCTTGCTCGTAATAATCTCTGGCTTTGCCCCATAGCTTCATGGATTGGCATAAACGACCACAGACAAGCAGTAAATTCGCGCTGGTGGGGGCTTTTTTAAGCCAGTTTTCACATTGAATGAGGCGCTTTTTGGTATCGCCTTGCTGAATATTGCCGTATTCGTAGATCAAGTCTTCTGACCATGTTTGGTTTAAGCTCAAACGGATAAAGTGCTCGGCTTTTATGTCATCGTCAAAATGAATCAGTGTCTGGGCATAAAGTTGGCGCATTCTGTCATCTTGGGAAAGCGTGTCGAGCTTATTCCACAGCTTTTCTACATCGCTAACCAGTTCTCTTTGTTGTTCTCCGAGTTTTTTGCGAAACTTGATTTTATCAAGCAGGGCAAGAAAAGCATTGCGTTCTAGTTCGAGCATATTGTCTTCGTCGAATATGCCATCCTTTTTCAGCGTTGGTGTAAGAGCAAGCAAGGCATCCCAATCTTTTAACTGTGTGTAAACAGTCACTAACATTTTGAGCACTTGTTTATGTTTAGGTTTTAATTTTTGTAAACGCAGTAAAGAAGCCAGTGCGCCTTCATAGTGTTCTTGCTTAATTTGTATCTGGCTTTGCGCAAAACCAATAGCAAAGTCGGCTTCTGGCGTGACCTGATGGGCTGAGCGCAGCAGTGCCTTAGAGCGTTCGTGAGCATCCTGTTCACTGGCAGCATAGGCCGCGCCAATGTAATTGATCAATGGATAAGGGACTTTTTCGGCGCTGTTGGTTAATAGCTTTTCTGCTTTCCCCCAGTTGCCACCGACCAATTCCAGCATGCCTCTAATGGTATTGCGAGAGGCTCGCTTATGGGCAAGATTCCCCGTGACTTTGGCAAGCGTGCTGCCAGGCTTTAACGTAATGAATAAAAGGCGTTTTACCCAGCTCAAAACAAATAAGGTAATGATGAGCAACGCCACCAGTACCCACAGGCTTGTTTCAACCGTGATGCCATTATAAGCAACAAGAACATAGCCACTGTCTTGGCGCATTAACAAGCCCAAAACACCGCCAACGGCCATCATGATAACCAATAAAAAAAGCAGCTTTCTCATGCGTCACCTCCTAGATAAGTCGGTATGACATCTGGG
>CAZBUC010000144.1:0-6251 GCA_964494965.1 uncultured Maribrevibacterium sp. | reverse complement strand
GCCTCGTCCTTTGATCAGCGCCATTGTTAAACTGATGAAACCGCAACCGCGCGAAATCATTCAAGACCCAGCGGCCGGCACCGCAGGCTTCTTGATCGAAGCCGACAAATACATCAAAGCCCACAGCAACAACTTAGAAGACTTGCCCGACGACATACAGAAATTCCAAATGGAACGGGCTTTTATTGGCCTAGAGTTAGTGCCAGAAACCCGCCGCCTTGCCTTAATGAACTGTTTATTGCACGACATCGAAGGCGACAGCGAACACGGCGCGATTCGCCTTGGCAACACCTTGGGCGCGGATGGCGAAAGCATTCCCAAAGCCAATGTGGTCTTGTCTAATCCGCCGTTTGGCAGCGCATCGAGCACCAATATTACCCGTAAATTTGTACACCCAACAGGCAACAAACATCTCTGCTTTATGCAACACATTATGGAAACACTGGAACCCGGTGGCCGCGCGGCGGTGGTGATTCCGGATAACGTATTATTCGAAGGCGGCAAAGGCACCGATATTCGCCGCGACCTAATGAACAAATGTAACCTGCACACCATTTTGCGTTTGCCAACAGGCATCTTCTACGCCGCGGGCGTGAAAACCAACGTGCTCTTCTTCCAAAAAGGCACGCCAGACAACCCACACCAAGACACGGACTGCACGCAAGAAACGTGGGTCTACGACATGCGAACCAACATGCAAACCTTTGGTAAACGCCGCATGTTAACCGACGCCCATTTTGATGGTTTTATCGCTGCCTATGGGGAAGACGCCAATGGCCAATCGCCACGGGAAGAGGGCGTTTTTACTGGGAAAAGCCAGCAACTGGGCGAAATCGACGGCCTTTCTAGCGACGAAGGTGACGACACCGCCCGCTGGCGCAAATTTAGCCGTGACTACATTCGCGAGCAAAAAGGCGACAGCCTAGACATCGCTTGGCTAAAAGACCTAGAAGCCAGCAACTCGGAAAACCTACCCGAGCCTGACATTTTAGCTGGCGAAGCCATGGCGGAACTTACCGAAGCCATGGGCGAGCTTTATCAACTGATGCAAGCTCTTGGCGCTGACGACGAAGCCGAAGCGCAAAAGCAACTGCTAGAACAAGCCTTTGGATTAGAAGAAAAAGCCGTCGAAGGGAATCATGAACAAGGCAATAAAAAAGGCCAAGGTGAACTATTTGGAGGCCAAGCGTGAGCGAATTGCCGAAAGGGTGGGTTGAAGTAGAAATTGATGCTGTAACTGATGTTATTAGTGGTGGTACGCCAAAATCAGTAGTAACTGAGTTTTATTCAGAAGAGCATAGTACTTCGATTGCTTGGATTACGCCTGCCGATTTAAGTGGTTATAAAGCACAATATATCTCACATGGAAGACGCTCTATTACAGAAGCAGGATATAGCTCTTGTTCAGCAAAACTTATGCCCAAAGGGACTGTTCTATTTAGTAGTCGTGCCCCAGTTGGTTATGTTGTTATCGCAGCAAATGAAATTTCTACGAATCAAGGGTTTAAAAGTTTTGTCCCTTCTATAGGTGTAGATAGTAAGTATTTATATTTTTACCTGAAATCTATAAAACATCTTGCAGAAAGTTTGGCAACAGGAACAACGTTCAAGGAGTTGTCAGGTAAAGTCGCTAAAACACTTCCTTTTCCTCTTGCGCCATTAGCCGAACAAAAGCGCATCGTCGAAAAACTGGATCAAGTCTTAGCGCAGGTGGACACCATCAAAGCCCGCCTCGACGGCATCCCCGCCATCTTCAAACGCTTCCGCCAGTCCGTCCTCGCCGCCGCAGTGAGTGGGAAATTGACCGAGGGGTGGAGAGGGAATAATAACCTCTTTAATAGCTGGGAGAGCCATAAAATTGGTAATTTAGTTTCTAAGATTGAGGCTGGAAAGAATATTAGATGTATAGAGCGTCCACCAGAAAATGATGAGGTTGGCATTGTTAAAATTAGCGCTGTCACTTGGGGCGTATTTAATGAGGCTGAAAGCAAAACTCTTTCTGAACGTGATTTGTTTATTGAAAATAGAAGAATCCAGAAAGGCGATTTTTTAATATCAAGAGCTAATACAATAGAACTACTAGGTAATCCAGTAATTGTCTCTTCAATAGAAAAAAACTTAATGCTAAGTGACAAAGTCCTTCGTCTAGTTATGGATTCAGATGATAAGCCGTGGTTGAACATCTTTTTACGTTCTATTTATGGGAGGAAAGAAATCGAGTCTCGGTCAACTGGAAATCAAATGTCTATGAGAAATATTGGGCAGAAGGCACTCTTAGATATAGACATTCCTAAGCCTATTAAAGAAGAACAAACCGAAATCGTCCGTCTTGTGAATCAATATTTTGCCTTTGCCGACACCATCGAAAAACAAGTGCAAAAAGCTCAACAGCGAGTCGATAAACTCACCCAATCCATCTTAGCCAAAGCTTTCCGCGGCGAACTCGTACCACAAAATCCAGACGATGAACCCGCCGACGAACTACTCAAACGCATCGCCGCCGCTCGCACCGAGGCCGAAGCGCTTGCCAAGGCCGCGAAGAAAGTTGGGAAGAAAAAGTAACCTATCTATGCCAAATAAAGACATAAACTCTGAGAATACAAGTCGGGATACGCTGGAGCAGACCAAACAATGGTTGTCTTATTGGCGTAATTCTTTAGCGGATGCTGAGAGTGGAAAAGGTGCTCTCAGTAAAAGCGATATTGAAGGATTGGCTAAGGTTGATCTAAGTGTTTTTAAAGAAGGTTGTTTAGCTGCTGACTCAGAGTTGCTCGCCACATTGTTTCATAAGGAAGCGGAAGATACTCAACTTGTGCAAGTCGTTTTTCGACCCATGCTATATAAGGTTCGTTTAGAGCATGGTAAGCAAAAATCGTCATTATACCCTGACTATGTAGCGCCGTTAATTTGTCGGCTGTGGGTTAGCCGAACTGGGCATTTTGTACCTGCTGCTTATCCTGTTATCCCTAGAGATATTTTAAGCCCATTATCTGAAGACAGCTTTACTATTCTTTCGGTAGAGAAACAGGATGAATTTTTAACCAAGCGTGAGCCTAAATTTTGGCCTTATGATGAAGCTGTTAATATATTAGATGATGAGGATGCGACATTTTGGCAAGGCTATTGTGATACTGCTCGCGAACTTCTGAAGCTTTGCGATCGAGAACTGTTACAAGATGACTTTATGACGCTGGAGAATGCTTATCTTGTTAAGTCTCAGGCGCAAATGGGGGCATCGCGTCACATTATTGAACTTTATGATTGGTTATCAAAAGAGAAATCGTCCCTGCCATTATTGACTCAATATGCCGCTACGAGCCGTCCGCCCCTTTTACCTTGTGAGACAAGTCAACAAAGCTTTCAGCATCGATTGGGACATGGAAGTTCTCAATATCCTCTAGCTCTGGCTCAGCGAGATGCACTCGGGCAGGTATTAGCAATGAAAGAGGGGGAAATCTTGGCGGTAAATGGGCCACCAGGAACAGGTAAAACGACCTTTGTTTTATCTCTAGTGGCATCCAGTTGGGTGAAAGCGGCAATAGCTCAATCAGAGCCACCGCTAATTGTTGCTGCGTCCACAAATAATCAAGCTGTTACTAATATTCTAGAAGCCTTTGAAAAGGGTTTCGAAATGACAAAAGGTCCTTTTGGTGGGCGCTGGCTCTCAAAAGTGAAGAGCTATGGTGGTTATTTTCCTGCTCGAAGTAAGGAGGCAAAGGAAGCCCTACATTATCAAACAGCCAGTTTTTATAAAGAAACAGAACTCCCAGATGTTGTAAGTCAGGCTGAAGAGGGCTTTTTAGAAAATGCCCGTGCGGCGTTTGATGATGAGTCTTTACTGAGCGTTAGCAAGGTGAAAAAGCGCCTTCATGCTAGTTTGTTAGCTACCTGTCAATCTTTGGAAGATGTTTTAGCTGCTTGGCAAACCAAGTTTGATAATGAAGTTGCATGGCGAGCGATAGATCTTGATCCAGAAGCGTTTGTCGCTAAAAAACAAATGGAGTTAGACAGTTTGTTAATGCAGGCGTCTGTCATTAAGCAGGACTTGAATAAATGGCGCCATTTTTGTGCTGATGAATCTTGGGTGTTGTCCTTGTTGAGTTTTCTTCCTTCGGTTGCACGTAAACGTCGATTACGAAGAGAGCTTTTTATTGAAGCTGAAATTAGTGAGGGCGGTCAGTACCGAATTAAAGAGGCTGATGGTTCATCTGAGCAAACAGTCGAGCGAGTTTTAAAGCAATACTTAGATGATAACATTCAGATATGTGATGTGTATCAAGCGGAAATTCAAGGATTACAAACGTTAAAAGCGGATTTTGAAAAAGCGAAAGAATCGCTCTCAGCATTTTGGTCTAGGTTAGAAATGGAACAGCCAGTTCCTGATTCTTTTGCTGAATTAGATTGTGTTTTGGATGTTTCGTTACGGTTTACACTTTTTCAAATAGCAACTCATTACTGGGAAGCTCGCTGGTTGGAAGATTGTGCTGAGCAGCATGAAGTATTGAAGCAGCAGGCGAATACTGGAAAAGAAAAAACTGGAATAAAATCTGTACGTCCGCGTTGGCAACGTCGAATGAAGTTAACACCTTGTGTTGTGTCAACGCTATATGCTTTGCCTAGCCATATGACTCATCAGGTTTTCGAAGGTGACGCCCAGTATCGTAAAGAATATTTGGCGCAAGAAATTGATCTGTTAATTATTGATGAGGCAGGACAAGTAGCGCCAGAAGTCGCTGGTGCTTCAATCAGTTTGGCTAAGCGTGCGGTGATGATTGGAGATATTTTTCAAATTAAGCCAGTTGTTGGGGTGACGCCTTCTGTTAACTTGGGTAATTTGTTTGCTAATAATTTAATGATTTCGCAAGAAGAGTATGAGCTTTTAAAAGCGTCTGGTCGATCTGTAGTTGATGGGAGTGCTATGCATGTGGCTCAAGCTTCTAGTCAATACCATTATTTATCCGAAGCAGAACCTGGTATGTATTTGCGTGAACATCGTCGATGTTTAGAGCCTATTATCTCGTTCTGCAATGACCTTTGCTATGAAGGACTATTGCAGCCCTTAAGAAATACAGCTGCAGTAGATTCTCAAATCCCCCCTTTTGCATATATTCATGTTGATGGTCGTTCGGAGCGATTGTCGTCTGGTAGTCGAGTAAATGAGTTGGAGGCAATCACTATTGCCGAATGGCTTCTAAGTGAAAAAGAACGTCTTGAAAGCGTTCATGGTTTGCCATTGGCTAAAATTATCGGCATCGCTTCACCTTTCAAAGCACAATCTGAGCTTATTAAAGAAAAATGCCAAGAGCTTGGTATTGAAGTGGGAAGTAAAGCAGGTGAAGTAACGGTTGGAACGGTTCACGCATTACAGGGAGCTGAGCGCCCGGTTGTTATATTCTCTATGGTCTATTCTAGACATGCGGATGGAACATTCATTGATCAGGATCCTTCAATTTTGAATGTGGCTGTTTCTAGAGCAAAAGACAGTTTTGTTGTATTTGGCGATATGGAAGTCATCACTCATGCTGCTATGGGAACACCGAGAGCATTACTCGCAAAATATTTGCTGAAGGACGAAAATAGCCGACTGGCTTTTCGAGTCACTAAGGCGCGACCAGATTTACTTAAATTTTGTAAGGAACCAAAGTTAATTAGTAACTCTGAAGATCATGACCAATGGTTAAAAGATGTCTTACAACATGCTCAAAAGAGAGTCGCTATTGTATCGCCTTGGTTATCTCTTGATAAATTAAAAGAAGCGGGCTTTATTAAAGCTTTTACTGATGCCATAACGCGCGGTTTGGAGGTTATCGTTTATACCGATCGTTATTTTAATACCCGATCTAATAATCGTTTTGATTCTGAGAAAAGTAATCTATTTGATGAAAATTGTTCTGAATTAATGGGTTATGGTGTTGTTGTTAAGGTGGTGGAAAAGGTACATAGTAAACTAGTTATGGGAGACGATGTTTATCTATGTGTAGGATCTTATAACTGGGCAAGTGCGGTTAGAGACGGAAAGTACAAAAATATGGAAACTTCTTTGGCTTATACAGGCTCATTGCATGAAGAAATAAGCACGCAACTTAGTGTCTTAAATAGTCATGTTTCTAAAGAAAAAACTTAAGTGCTGCTATTCATGAAAATGATTTGAATCTTACCGTGTACATAAAAGCGAGTGAGTAGTATTTCTATCTTAATCTATTGCGCTTTATCGTAGACAGTCACCCCAGTTTCTCTAATCTGTTTCAGCA
>CAZBUC010000143.1:0-6270 GCA_964494965.1 uncultured Maribrevibacterium sp. | reverse complement strand
CATGAAGAACTGGGACGAAGACGATGGCACCGAGTATTGCACCGCCAAAGACGATCTGGCCGATGCCCAAGCGGTGTCGGATAAGCTCGGCATTAAACTGCACACAGCGAATTTCGCCGCAGAGTACTGGGACAACGTATTTGAGCATTTTCTAGCCGAATACAAGGCGGGGCGAACCCCAAACCCAGATATTTTGTGTAATAAAGAAATCAAATTCAAAGCCTTTTTAGAATACGCCATGGCTCTTAATGCCGACTACATTGCCACAGGGCACTATGTTCGTCGGGGTGAAAAAGACGGCGAACCCTTGCTACTAAAAGGCCTAGACGCCAATAAAGATCAAAGCTATTTTTTGTATGCTGTAGGCAAAGACGAAATTGCCAAAACGCTGTTTCCTGTTGGCGAATTAGAAAAACCAGAAGTACGACGATTAGCGGAAGAGTTCGGTTTAGTCACCCACAACAAGAAAGACAGCACAGGCATCTGCTTTATTGGCGAGCGTCGTTTTAAAGACTTTTTAGAGCAATACTTACCTGCACAACCGGGCGATATAGAAACCCTTGAAGGGGATAAAATTGGCCGTCATCATGGCTTGATGTACCACACCATTGGTCAACGCCAGGGCCTAGGCATTGGCGGATTGGCGAAATATTCTGATGATCCTTGGTATGTGGTGGAAAAAGACCTTGAACGCAATGTGTTAAAGGTGACTCAGGACGGCCAACACGAGTCTCTGTTTAAAACCCATTTAATTGCGGATAACTTTGATTGGGTAGCACGACAAAAACCCACCTTCCCTCTGACTTGCAAGGCCAAATGCCGCTATCGTCAAGCCGACCAAGATTGCACTATCACAGAGCTCGCGGACGGTCGCGTGGAAGTGGCGTTTGTGGAACCACAACGGGCCGTCACTCCAGGGCAGTCTGTGGTGTTTTATCTAGACGATGTGTGTTTGGGCGGTGGTATTATTAATCTCGCCTTTAACAAGTAACACTTTTAAATAGTAATATCTTTAATAAGTAATATTAGCTTGCTTGTCACCTTTAAATTAAGAGAGCAAATACGTGAGTAGTAGAGAAAAAGAGCAAACCATCGCCCTTTCTGCGGTGTTTCAAGCGGCGGAATTGGTGTCCATTTTAGCAAGAACAGGACAAGTGGATAACGCCAGCTTACAGCCTATGCTGGACAGTATTTTGATGCTGAACGCGGCCTCTACAGAAGATATTTACGGCGGCCAGTGGGATTACCCAAGCAACCTTGCCCTTGGCCGTAAAGTGACTCGAAAAGCGCTGGGTAAGGATCGCAGCAGCGTCAATCCTGACACCCTGAGATACACGCTCAGCTTGATTCATCTTGAGAGCAAACTGGCTAAAAACCCAGAAATGCTGTCAATGATTGGCCAAAAGATTGTCCAAATCGAACAAAAGAAAGCCCATTACGACAGCGTTTTGCATGAAAATATGCTCGCGTCCATTTCAGGCATGTATCAAGACACCCTGAGCAAGCTGCCGTTTCGCATTCAGGTGCAAGGCGATAGTCGCTATTTACAACAACCGCATGTCGCTAACCAAGTGCGTGCGATTTTAATGGCAGGCATTCGTGCTGCCATGCTGTGGCGCCAACTGGGCGGCAAACGCTGGCATTTAATTTTTAAAAGAAAAGCCCTTTTAAATGCATTAGAAGCACGCCATTAACCTTTGCAGAATACACTATAGATTTTATTTGGTTTTGTAGGTCGCGCCTTTAGGCCGACAAAACAGATAAAATCTTAGCTAATCATACTTAGGATAACTGAAATCAATTTTGAGTATATCCCGAGGCCGATATCTAAAGCGCAGGGTTTTACGTTACTATACGGCACAATTTTTTAATCTGTACATCAGTTTAAATAAGGGAATGACGGCTAAAAGTCATCTTCGATTCAATGGGCTAACCGCCTTAAATGTTAGGGGAATTATATGTCGAAACAAACCATCTATTACACGTTGACCGATGAAGCACCAGCACTGGCAACGGCCTCGTTACTTCCTATTTTTGGCGCTTTTGCGAAAGAAGCCGATATTGCACTAGAACTGACTGATATCTCGTTAGCAAGCCGTATCCTATCTGCTTTTTCCGACCTTTTGCCTGCCGATAAGCAAGTCGAAGATGGTCTTAAATTTTTGGGCGAGCTCACCGCTGATCCAAAAGCCAACATTGTAAAACTGCCTAACATCAGTGCCTCTTTGCCACAACTTAATGCAGCCATCAAAGAACTTAACGCTCAAGGTTATGGCCTTCCTAACTACCCAGAAAACCCACAAACAGATGAAGAGAAAGACGTTCTAGCTCGTTACTCTAAAGTGTTGGGCAGTGCGGTAAACCCTGTCTTACGTCAAGGTAACTCTGACCGTCGCGCTCCTGCTGCCGTAAAAGGCTTTGCTCGCAAAAACCCACACTCAATGGGCAAATGGAGCAAAACCTCCGTTTCTCACGTGGACTACATGCGCGATGGCGATTTCTTCTCTTCTGAGCAGTCTCTTACTGTAGATACGGCACAGACTGTACGTTTAGAGTTTGTCGACAAAGATGGCTCTGTAGAAGTGAAAAAATCCTTACCTCTGATTGCCGGTGAAATTTTAGACAGCATGAACATCAGCTGCGCTAAGCTGCGTGCTTTCTTTGAAGCCTCTTTGCAGGAAGCCAAAGCAGATAACATCATGTGGTCTGTACATTTAAAAGCCACCATGATGAAGGTGTCTCACCCTATCGTGTTTGGTCATGCCGTTACCGTTTTCTACAAAGACGTTTTCGAAAAATATGGCGAGCTTTTCAAAGAGATTGGCGTTAACCCAAATAACGGTCTAGGCAGTGTCTACGATAAAATCAAAACACTCCCTGAGGCTCAGCAAGAAGAAATCAAACAAGCTATTCAAGACGTCTACAAAACACGCCCTGAATTGGCCATGGTGGATTCCGACAAAGGCATCACCAACCTACACGTACCTAGCGACGTCATCGTGGATGCGTCTATGCCTGCGATGATCCGTAACTCAGGTAAAATGTGGGGCCGCGATGGCAAAGCCCATGACGCGAAAGCCGTTATTCCAGACAGCACTTACGCCCGCATTTATCAAGAAACCATTAACTTCTGTAAAACTAATGGCGCTTTTGACCCAGTTACCATGGGTACTGTGCCAAACGTCGGTCTAATGGCACAAAAAGCCGAAGAATACGGTTCTCACGATAAAACCTACGAAATGAAAGCCGATGGCGTCATGCGCGTTGTGGATGAGAACGGCAATGTTCTTATGCAGCACAATGTTGAGAAAGGCGACATCTGGCGTGCTTGCCAAACCAAAGATGCGGCCATCCGCGACTGGGTGAAGCTAGGCGTGACTCGTGCTCGTCAGTCCGACACTCCTGCGGTGTTCTGGTTAGATGAAGAACGCGCACACGACAATGAGCTACGTAAGAAAGTCGAACTTTACCTGAAAGACCATGACACAAATGGTCTAGACATTCGCATCATGTCTTACAGCGAAGCCATTCGTTTCTCTATGGAACGTATTATTCGTGGCAAAGACACGATTTCGGTCACAGGCAATATTTTGCGTGACTACCTGACCGATTTGTTCCCTATCTTAGAATTGGGTACGTCTGCGAAAATGTTGTCCATCGTGCCTATGCTTAAAGGCGGCGGCATGTATGAAACGGGTGCAGGCGGTTCAGCGCCTAAGCACGTTCAGCAGTTGATGGAAGAAAACTACCTTCGTTGGGACTCTCTAGGGGAATTCCTTGCCGTTGCAGTGTCTTTCGAAGAGCTTGGCATTAAGCACAACAACGAAAAAGCCAAAATCTTGGCCACATGCCTAGATAAAGCCACAGGCAAATTGTTGGACAACAACAAGTCGCCTTCCCGTAAAGTGGGCGAAATAGACAACCGTGGTAGCCATTTCTACCTAGCTATGTACTGGGCGCAAGAATTGGCTGCGCAAACGGACAATGCGGAAATGGCGGCGAAATTTGCGCCACTAGCCAAGCAGCTAACAGAAAACGAAGCGACAATTGTTGCAGAATTGGCGGCAGTACAAGGTAAACCGGCTGACCTAACAGGCTACTACCACATTGACCTTGAAGAAGTGACTAAGATCATGCGTCCTAGCCAAACCTTCAATACGGCTTTGGCGTCATTGTAAGCCAATACCGCACGGGAAAACCAAACCCGAGACGGTAAAAAAGAGCACATAAAAAGCCCAGAGGCGACGAATCTTGCCTCTGGGCTTTTTTATGCCCGTCCCTCCGGCGAATCTCTGTATTCCCTGCGCCCTTTTGCCTATAATAGCGGCTCCCTGAAAACCATGTTCGAGGCGTTATCTCAATGGAATTAACTAGCTTAAATGCAATTTCCCCTATCGACGGTCGTTACGGATCGAAAACAAACGTACTACGTCGCTCCGTGAGCGAGTATGGTTTGCTGCGTATGCGAGTCATAGTCGAAGTTCGCTGGCTACAGGCTCTTGCCAACCACCCACACATTATTGAAGTGCCTGCATTAAGCAATGAAGCCAGCGCTTTGTTGGATCAACTGGCAGACAACTTCAGCGAAGCCGATGCCCAAGCGATTAAAGACATTGAGAAAACCACCAATCATGATGTCAAAGCGGTTGAGTATTTCATTAAGAACAAAATGGCAGATAACGCAGAATTAGCCGCGATTTCTGAGTTTGTTCACTTTGCTTGTACATCAGAAGACATCAATAACTTATCTCATGCCTTGATGTTGCGTGAAGCACTGGACGAAGGCATTGCGCCAGAGCTTAACAATGTCATCAAAGCCATTGAAGACCTAGCCATTGAGCATGCTGAGCAGCCTATGCTGTCTCGTACCCACGGCCAAACGGCATCTCCAACAACGGTGGGTAAAGAAATGGCCAACGTTGCGGCACGTTTGAAACGTCAGCTGAAACAAATCGAAAACGTGGAATTTTTAGGCAAAATCAACGGTGCTGTTGGTAACTACAACGCTCACCTTTCTGCTTACCCAGATGTGGATTGGCAAGCCCACGCGGAAGCCTTCGTGACGTCTCTCGGTTTGACTTGGAACCCTTACACCACGCAAATCGAGCCCCATGATTACATTGCCGAGCTTTACGATGCCATTTGCCGCTTCAACACCATCCTGATCGATTTCGACCGCGATGTGTGGGGCTACATTTCCATGGGTTTCTTCAAGCAAAAAACCATTGCTGGCGAAATCGGTTCTTCTACCATGCCGCATAAAGTGAACCCCATTGACTTCGAAAACTCCGAAGGTAACTTGGGTATTGCGAACGCCATCATGGGGCATTTGAGCGCCAAACTGCCTATCTCTCGCTGGCAGCGTGATCTAACGGACTCTACAGTACTGCGTAACCTTGGCGTTGGTTTGGCACACAGCTTAATCGCTTACCAAGCAACCCTAAAAGGTATCAGCAAGTTAGAAATCAATGCACCTCGCCTTGACGCTGACTTAAACGCGGCTTGGGAAGTGTTGGCAGAGCCGATTCAAACGGTAATGCGTCGTTACGGCATTGAATCTCCATACGAAAAGCTAAAAGAGCTGACTCGTGGCCGTGCTATCGACCAAGCAACGATTGAAGCTTTTGTTGATACATTGGACATGCCAGAACAAGCCAAAGCCGACTTGAAAGCCCTGACACCAGGGACTTACATTGGTAATGCTGTGGCACAAGCCAAAGCCATTCGCAACTAAGTCTTATTTTAACAAGTCAATAAAAGAGCCGATTTATCGGCTCTTTTTGCCTTTAAGGCAACTAATCTTTAGCAGTACACTACTTCCTTTGTTCTTTTTAATGAGCGACCTATGACAGACCTAAACACACCTTTGACTATTCTTGGTGGCATAACTGCCCAAACCTTTATTGACGAATATTGGCAAAAAAAGCCGTTATTAATTCGTGGTGGTCTGGTTGATTTCACGCCGCCCTTGGAAGCCGACGAACTGGCGGGTATGGCCATGGAGGAAGAAATCGAGTCGCGTATTGTCATAGAAAACGGCATCAAGCCTTGGGAAATGCGCCAAGGCCCTTTTACTGAAGACACTTTTGCGACCTTGCCTGAAAAAGAATGGACTTTATTAGTTCAGGCTGTGGACCATTGGGTGCCGGAGATTCAAGCCTTAAAAGAACAATTTGAGTTTTTGCCAAGCTGGCGTTTAGACGATGTCATGGTGAGCTATGCGACAGAAGGTGGCAGTGTTGGTCCCCATTATGATCAATACGATGTATT
>CAZBUC010000142.1:0-6341 GCA_964494965.1 uncultured Maribrevibacterium sp. | reverse complement strand
ACCTAACGCCAATCGCTGCTGTGGTAGGTGATTTCGGTGCTTTTGTTGTGCCTACTAGCTCCAAATACCAAACCTTCAAAGAAGTAGTTAATGATTTTAATGCTAACCCTCGCTCTGTATCTATCGCTGGCGGTTCAGCTCGCGGCAGTATGGACCATTTAGTTGCGGCAATGGCGTTCAAAGCGGCAGGTGGTGATGCTCGTCGACTCAAGTACGTTGCCTATGACGCAGGTGGTACCGCGATGGCGGGTATCTTGTCAGGTGAAGCACAACTCCTTTCTACGGGTTTCAGTGAAGCTGTTGTTTTGGCCAATGCAGGGGAAGTTCGTATTCTAGCGATTACGGGCGACGAAAGATCTAGCACGGCTCCAGACGTTCCTACTCTTAAAGAGTTAGGCTACGACGCTAGCTTTGTTAACTGGCGTGGATTCTTTGGTGCGCCTGGTCTTTCTGACGAAGCAGCCAACGAATACGCTGACCTACTAAGCAAAATGTATGACACAGCAGAATGGCAAGTCGTCCGTGACCGTAACGGTTGGTCAGAAATCTTCAAACCACGTGCTGAGTTTGTTGCTTTCCTTGAAAATCAAGAAGCTGTGATCGGCGACCTAATGCGTGAGCTTGGTTTTTTAAGATAACAACTCGTTTTAAACCGTTCAAACAGGTTTTACATCTGAAACCTTAGTAATAGAGCTTCAATTGATCGCGATTCGTCCTTTGAAGCTCTTTCATATCTTCTACTACTTGTAAAATGGACGATTTACCGTCGTCAAAGGTGAACCCTATGGTTATTACTAAAGATCATATTGGTGGGTTGGCATTTTTGTGTCTGTCCACTGCTTATGGCTATTATGCGGGGGATATTTCCATGATCCCCGGTGATGAATACGAACCCTTTAACGCGCAAACACTACCAAAATTCTTAGCATTACTGGGTTGTATTTTATCGATTGCTTTAATCTTAAATGCTAGCCGAAATGGGGGTGAACGTCTTTCTTTAAAGGGTTATGACTTCTCCATCGTCATAAAATTATTGGCTTTGGTCGTTCTATTCGGTTTGGCTTTAGAGTGGTTCGGCTTCTTAATTTCTACGGTGATATTTTTAATCGGTGGTTACTGGATATTGGGAGAGCGGCGCTGGAAGACATTGATTCTTGCTTCACTGCCTTTTGGCCTTTTCATTTGGTTCTCACTGTCTCAATTACTCGATATTTACCTTGCCCCTGGGCGCTTAATAACCATGCTGTTTGGAGGTTAAGGATATGTTAGACGGAATATTCATTGGGCTTGGCACGGCCGTAATGCCATTTAATATTATGATGGTTGTGGTGGGCTGTTTCGCCGGTACCTTTATTGGTATGTTACCTGGTCTTGGCCCCATATCAGCAGTGGCCTTGATGATCCCTATCACTTATGGCCTTGACCCTTCATCAGGTATTATTTTGATGGCTGGTGTCTATTATGGCGCGGTATTCGGTGGCTCTACCTCATCCATCCTTATCAACGCACCGGGCTGTTCAAGTACCGTTGTTACTTCATTCGATGGTTACCCGATTGCGCAAAAAGGACAGGCAGGAAAAGCATTAGCGTTAGCGGCCTACTGTTCATTTATTGGTGGGACAGTGGGAGCGATTATACTATTATTCGCTGCACCTGCTCTGGCTTCAGTGGCGTTGAGCTTTCAATCTGGCGACTACTTCGCTTTAATGGTTCTTGGTCTTACCGCGGTGGCGGCGTTTTCCGGAAAGGGACAAGTCATAAAAGCCATGATGATGACTGTCTTTGGCCTAATGATCGCGACTGTTGGCGCGGATGTCATGACAGGAGTTCCGCGCTTCACATTTGGTAACATCGACCTAATTGATGGTGTCAGCTTTTTATTACTAGCCATGGCAACGTTTGCATTGACTGAAGTGATTATGTCGGTCATGAAAGGTCAGCATCTAGAAAAAGATCCTGAAATTAACATGGCTGCGCTTGGCAGCATGAAGCTATCGAAAGAAGAAGTGAAAGAAGTCGCTCCAACGGTGGCACGTTCTTCTGTGTTTGGATTTATTATAGGCGTATTACCGGGTGCCGGTGCTACTATCGCTTCTTTCTTGGCTTACGGTATGGAACGTAACTTTGCTTCTGCCAAAGAGAAACTGAAATTTGGTAAAGGTGCTCTTCGTGGTCTAGCTGCGCCTGAAACCGCCAATAATGCGGCTTCTACTGGTTCGTTTGTCCCTTTACTTACTTTAGGTATTCCTGGTTCAGGCACAACGGCCATCATGCTGGGTGCCCTAATCGCTGCGGGCGTTCAGCCTGGTCCACGTTTGTTTGTTGATAACCCTGATGTATTTTGGTCAGTTATTATCTCTATGTACTTTGGTAACCTAGTACTTTTGATTCTTAACTTGCCTTTGATTCCCTATATCTCGCGCTTGTTGGCGATTCCTCGTCAAATTTTAATTCCGTTGATCTTGTTCTTCTCCATCACGGGTGTGTATCTGGTCAGCTTCAACACGTTTGATATTCAGATGATGGTGTTTATTACGGTAATCGCTCTGTTTCTTAAAATGTTGGATTTCCCAATGGCACCTATGTTGTTGGGTTACATTTTAGGGGATATTTTAGAACAGAACCTAAGCCGCTCTCTGGTTTTATCTGATGGTAGCTTGGCTTTCCTTTGGGAGCGTCCATTGACTCTGACCATTATGGTTGTTGCTATCTTAGTTCTAGTAATGCCATTGATCAGTAAAGTATTTGGTAAGAAAAAGATCGCCTAATCCTGTCTTTACCTTTGATTAACTGATTGAAGTATGCCCACTCGACGATATGTTGAGTGGGCATTTTTTTATTCAGTGCCCTACCGTCTTGGAAAAGACATTAATCACAACTACGCCTAATACAATCAAAGACATTCCTACACAAGCTGCCAAATCAAGCTTTTCATGCGCAAAAAAATAGCCAAACAAGGAAATCAATACGACACCCAAACCAGACCAGATAGCGTAAGTCACACCGGTTGGCATTGAACGCATAACAATCGTCAATAGGTAGAAAGATACTCCGTAACCCACCACCAAAATCACCGTGGGTACGAGTTTAGTAAAAGAGTCGGATGCTTTTAACGCTGTGGTCGCCACGACTTCTGCCAGTATTGCGAGAAACAAAATGAAATACGTCATCGCTATTTTCCTTTTTACTGTCTCACAAGTTGCAAAAACCACAGCGTTGATACGCCATCTCTATTTAACTCTTCAAGCATCA
This sequence comes from uncultured Maribrevibacterium sp., assembly GCA_964494965.1. GTDB lineage: Bacteria > Pseudomonadota > Gammaproteobacteria > Pseudomonadales > Marinomonadaceae > Marinomonas. The sequence goes on along the minus strand of CAZBUC010000142.1, from coordinate 3,089 downwards.
CACTTTAATGTCATCATCAAGCTCAATGTCTTCGGCTAAAAAACCACCCGTTTGATGCGCCCAAAGAGACGCATAAATCCCTCCATTCTGAATTAGCTCATCGTGACGACCTTGCTCTACAATCTGACCCTTATCCAGTACGATTAAACGATCCATTGCCGCAATAGTAGACAACCTGTGGGCGATTGCGATGACGGTTTTGCCTTGCATCAATTTGTACAAACTGTCTTGTATGGCGGCTTCGACTTCAGAATCCAAGGCCGATGTAGCCTCGTCTAGCACCAATAAGGGCGCGTCTTTCAACAAGACACGGGCTATGGCAATACGCTGACGCTGCCCGCCGGATAATTTAATACCCCGTTCACCGACCATGGCATCGTAGCCTGTATTACCAAACGGATCGGATAAGGTTTGAATAAATTCATGGGCTTCGGCTTTTTTCGCGGCGGCCAGCATTTCCTCTTCTGTGGCATCCGGACGCCCATAAAGTAAGTTTTCGCGCACGGTTCTATGAAGCAAAGACGTATCTTGCGTCACCATACCGATTTGAGCTCGAAGAGAGTCTTGTTTCACTTGGCTGATATCTTGCCCATCAATCAGGATACACCCTGACTCAATATCATGAAAACGCATAAGCAAGTTCACAATGGTAGATTTACCCGCTCCCGAGCGCCCTACTAAACCTATTTTCTCACCGGGCTTAATCGACAAAGAAAGGTTTTCGATGACTTTTTCATCTTGTTTACCGTAATGAAAATTCACCGCTTGGTATTGAATTACCCCTTGAGAAACCGTCAACACTTGAGCATCTTGTTTGTCTTGAATGTCTATCGGCTGGGATAGGGTTTTCATCCCATCGTTTACCATGCCGATGTTTTCAAATAAGGTGCTGATTTCCCACATTATCCACTGGGACATACCATTAATTCGAAGCGCTAAACTAACAGCGATCGCTATAGCACCCACACTAATAATGCTGTCTGTCCAAAGCCAGATTGACAAGGCTGCAACAGAAAAGGTTAATAAATAATTACACAGCTGCACCCCAACATTCAGCTTGGTGACCAAACGCATCTGCTTGTATACCGTCTGAAGAAAACCATCCATTCCTTCTTTGGCGTAATCGGCTTCTCTTTGATGATGAGAAAACAATTTAACCGTAGAAATATTACTGTAGCTGTCAACCACTCGCCCTGTCATAGTGGAACGCGCATCCGCCTGTTCCGCTGAAATACGCTTCAGTTTTGGAATAAAATACAGTTGCAAAAACACATAACAAACTAACCAAACCAGCATGGGTAGCATTAGTCGATAATCGGCACTCGCAATCAGCACAACCATGGATATAAAGTAAACGCCGATATACACCAGCACGTCCAACAGCTTCATGACAGTTTCACGAACCGCCAAAGACGTTTGCATGACCTTCGTTGAAATCCTTCCAGCAAACTCGTCCTGAAAAAACGCCATACTTTGTCGTAACATGTAGTGATGGGATAACCAACGGATCCGCATCGGGTAATTGCCTAACAAGGTCTGATGCACGATAACCGAATGCAAATAGGTTACCACTGGCATAAACACCAATATCATTAAAGACATTAAAATTAAGTGAGTGCTTTCTTCTGCGAAAAAAGCTTCTGGCTCCCTGTTGACCAACCAATCAACCAGTTGCCCCATAAAACTGAACAGCACCACCTCTAATATGGCTAATGTCGCAGTTAACAAGGACATTAAGATCAAAGGGATCTCTAAGCCTCTTGAAAAATATCGACAAAACGCCACCAAGGTGTTCGGGGCTTGCGCTGAATCTATTTCAGGGTAAGCCGACACCCACTTTTCAAAAAAACGTAACATGATTTTCCTTTAAATAATAAATTTAGTGACAACCACAACCCTTGTGTTCGTCGCTCAGTTCTTGCCAGTTTTTCAATTTGCTGGTGCCGCCGATACCGGAGTTAAAGCTGTTGGTTGGGTCAGATTTTTGGTAAAACTCACGCAGCGCTGGTTTCGCGACATATTCATGGCCTACGTTATGCTCGGCTGGGTATTCCGCGCCACGGGCATCGTAGCTGGATAGAATTTGCTTCTTCACGGCTTTGGCATCAACGCCTTTTTTCATAATATAGTTTTGATGCATGACGTGGCAGAAGAAGTGCCCGTAGTACATTTTAACGGCGACTTTGTCTTCGATGTCTTGTGGTAGCTCTTCAAACCAATCGCGTTCATTACGCGGGAAGGCCACGTCGATGGTCATGATAGAGCCCAAGTCTTTACCATTCATGATGTGATAACGGGTCAAGGCACCACCAGTGACAAAGCGATGCAAGATGGCTTGGTCGGCTTCACGTTTGGTACAGGCAAAGAAGTCCCCTTCGTTATTTTTAAAGAAGTTTTCTAAATAGGCTTGCGCTTCGGCGACGCCACCATTGCTGGTTTCAACAATCCAGTGGTGTTCGTATTTTTCACGGAAATCTTCCATACGCTTTGGCAGATGGTTCGGGAAAAGCTGACTGGCGTATTGCATGACGCGATCAGAAAACTTGTTCGGCATGAACTTCACCTTGCCTGCCCATCTGTCTACTGTACGTTTCAGTGCAAACATTTTCGGGATGTATTTGGTGCCCAGTTTGTCGATCACCAAATAGCTGTCTTTGCCGTATTTTTTACTGATGTCATAACTGCTGCTGTGCATGTATTCGCCAGACACAGGCAGATTTTTAAAGGTAGACAACATGTCACGGCGCATTTGTTCCATCACCGCTGGGTCATTGGTGCCAATGTAGAAGACTTGATATTTTTCAGGGATGGGGAAGGTATCGATACGCACGGCAAACACCGCCAATTTCCCCGCACAACCAGATGCTTCGTACAAACGACGTGGGTCGTTGTTGAAGCGCGATGGCGTATCCGCATCCACGTCTCGAATACGCTCATGGTATTCATTGTCAGAAGCACGTTTTTCTGGGAATTGAACGTCTTTTTCCTGGTAGGTTTTGTTTTGCAGGTTGGTCAGAATTTCCTCTGGATCGCTGCCCAACTCGATGCCTAAGTTGTTGACCAACTGCAGTTCGCCATCTTGGGTGATT
>CAZBUC010000141.1:0-6377 GCA_964494965.1 uncultured Maribrevibacterium sp. | reverse complement strand
ATCCGTTCGTGGCTTTGATAGACGTGCCAGTTGTGTTCGGCGAATGCAACGTCTAGAACTTTTGCCGACGGATCATTGTGTCGAAGATGGCAATTATTTATTGGATTACTACCGTTTGTCGGCCGATGGGCGTTTGATTTATGGTGGCGGCACCACCTATGGTGCCCGTGAACCCGCAAAAATAGAGGCTATTATTGGTCGTAAAATGCTCAAAACTTATCCCATGCTCAAGGATGTGAAAATCGAGTTTGCTTGGACGGGGAATTTTTTGTTAACCATGATGCGCATGCCACAAGTAGGGCTGATTGGCGACAATCTTTATTATGCCCAAGGGTACTCTGGTCATGGGGTAACGAACTCGCATTTGATGGGGGAAATTCTGTCGGACGCCATAGAAGGCGATACGTCACGTTTTGATGTGTTTGCCAGTATGCCGCAATACCCCTTCCCAGGAGGGCGTTTTTTACGAGTCCCTTATACCGCCATGGGGGCCATGTATTACAGCTTGAGGGACAAACTGGGTATCTAACATTTTTCAGCAACTGATTTTTTTTCATTCTCCCGTTTTTTGAAACGTATTTTTAGAAGCGTATCTTTAAGAAGAGTATGTTGTATGTCGGAAATATATGAAGGGAATAAAGATAATAAAGAGTTTGATTTATTTATTGCGGATTTAAACGGCAATCTTCGAGGCAAACGTATCCCCGCCAGTGGACTGGAAAGTGTCATGACCCAAGGTGTTAAGCTGCCACAATCGGTGATTGGTTTTGACAACTGGGGCGATGATGTTTTGGGCAATGGCTTAGTATTTGAAACCGGTGATACCGATGGCGTTTGTTTGCCTGTTTATGACGAACCTACCTCTGTGCCCTGGGCTGAGTCACCTCGCGGACAGATTCTGGCGATGATGTACAATATGGATGGTTCGCCTTTTTATCCTGATCCACGCCAACTGCTAGTGCGTATTGTTGAGCGCTATAAAGCCTTGGGGTTAACACCTGTGGTGGCCACTGAGTTGGAGTTTTATTTGCTGGATAGTGAGTCGGAGTTCAAGCGCAGACCAGAAGAACCCATTATCAGTGACGGTAATGGTCGCCGTTTGAGTGAAATTAATTGTTATTCCATTGATGAAATGGACTGTCTAGAAGGCTTTTTTACAGAGGTGCGACAGGCCTGTGAAGCTCAAGGTATTCCCGCAGATACAATTGTTTCTGAATTAGGGCCTGGCCAGTTCGAAATTAATATGCAACACACCAATGACGCAGTATTATCCGCCGATCATGCGATTCTCTTTAAACGCTTGATCAAGGGAGTGGCACGCCGTAATGGTTTAGGGGCGACTTTTATGGCAAAAACGTATGCTAATAAAAGTGGCAGTGGTATGCATGTGCACTTTAGTTTGCTGGATGAGGCTGGGCGTAATGTGTTTGACAGTGGTGACGAAGATGGTGCTTTGATGATGCGCCATGCGGTTGCTGGTTTGTTAAATCACATGCCTGAATCCATGCTGGTGTTTGCGCCTCATATGAATTCCTATCGCCGTTTTCAAAATGGCGCTCATGCCCCTACTTTTGCCAGTTGGGGTTATGAAAATAGAACGGTGGCGGTGCGCATTCCAGACAGTGAATGCGAAGCACGCCGTATTGAGCATCGAGTGGCAGGAGCGGACGCGAATCCGTATCTTGTGCTTGCGGCGATATTGGGCGCAGCATTACATGGTATAGAAACCAAGATGCTGCCACCCGAACCCATAGAGGGGGATGCGTATTCGCTTTCTGAGCGTTACAAAGCCCTTCCTAATCGTTGGGAATTGGCAACGGAAGCCTTTAAAGACAGCGCATTCATGCGTGAGTATCTAGGCGAAACCTTTGTCCGAGTGTTTACTGCTGTGAAGGAACAGGAGCAGGAAAAAATTTATGGGCGTATTTCTGATGTGGAATACGAAGCCTATTTATAAAGGGTTGTAATGGCTTAGGCCAATTTTATTAGCTTAATTGGGAGAATCCCTCAATGAAAAAGAAAACACTTGGTTTAATGCTCGCATGCGCGGCTAGCTCTGCAACGGTTTCTGCTGAACAAGTAGTGAATATCTACAACTGGTCTGACTATATGGCGCCGGGTACCCTAGAAGAGTTTACGGCTGAAACGGGTATTAAGGTCAATTATGACGTCTATGACAGCAATGAGGCGTTAGAAGCTAAGCTGATGGCAGGCGGTTCTGGCTATGACGTGGTGATGCCGTCTAACTCCTTTTTTGAACGTCAAGTAAAGGCTGGAGTTTACCAAACCATAGACAAAAGCAAGCTGACAAATATTGGCAATTTGGACGGCACCTTGCTAAAACAAATTGAAAAGCACGACGCAGGCAATCAGTACAATATTCCTTATGCGTGGGGAACGGTCGGTATTGGTTATAACACCAAAATGATTGAAGAGCGTTTAGGCACGGCTGAGGTTGATTCTTGGGATGTGTTGTTTAACCCAAGTATTGCCGCTAAATTGCAAGACTGTGGTATTGCTGTGTTGGATTCGCCCGCCGAAATTATGTCGATTGTGCATAATTACCGTGGTATTGACCCCAATTCAGAAGATGCGAATGAATTGGCAGCGTCTGCGAAATTGATGGCTGAGGCGCGTCAAAACATCAAATACTTCCATTCTAGTACCTACATTTCCGATTTAGCCAACGGTGAAATCTGTGTCGCGGTCGGTTACAACGGTGACATTCTGCAATCACAAGGTCGTGCAGAAGAAGCGGGTCAAGGTATCGAAATTAATTATTCGATTCCGAAAGAAGGCACCTTGGTATGGTTTGATTTAATGGCCGTACCGGCAGACGCGCCACACCCAGAAGCCGCCTTGGCGTTTATTGATTACATTTTGCGCCCAGAAGTGGCCGCCTCTATTTCTAACTATGTGTACTACGCTGTGCCTAATAAAGCGGCTGAACCCCTGTTAGACGCAGAGATTTTGTCAAACAAGGGCATTTATCCTACGCAAGAAGTGAAGGATAAATTGTACGTGCAAGTGGCTCACACCGCGCGTTTTGACCGTTCTTTGACGCGTGCATGGACCAACATTAAAACAGGTCGTTAATCGACATTCCGGCGGGGCTTTCTGGCTCCGCCATTTTTTCGCCAAGCATTTAGATAGGTCTTTAGGTTATGTCTGCTTTTCCCAATACTTCTACTGTACAGACGCAATCTGTGCCGACATGGCGTCAACAAGACGCAAAACCTTTTGTTCAAATTGATCAAATTACCAAGCAGTTTGGTCAGTTTACGGCAGTTAACTCAGTGTCCTTAGACATTTATCGCAATGAACTGTTTTGTTTATTGGGGGGGTCTGGTTCAGGGAAAAGTACTTTATTGCGCATGTTGGCTGGGTTTGAAGAGCCGACATCGGGTCGTATTTTGATTGATGGCGTGGATATGACAGGCATTCCGCCTTGGGAGCGTCCAGTCAACATGATGTTCCAGTCTTATGCCTTGTTTCCGCATTTAACGGTCGAAGCCAATGTGGCATTTGGTTTAAAGCGTGAGGGTGTAAAAAGCGCTGAAGTCAAAGCCCGTGTCAGCGATATTTTGGACATGGTAAAGCTTGGGCACCTGGCAAAACGCAAGCCCCATATGCTGTCAGGGGGACAACGCCAGCGTGTGGCCTTGGCTCGCTCCTTGGTAAAGCGCCCAAAACTTTTGTTATTGGATGAGCCTTTGGGCGCGTTGGATAAAAAGCTTCGGGAAGAAACTCAGTTTGAATTAATGCGCCTTCAAGAAGAATTAGGCATTACCTTTGTGGTGGTGACCCATGACCAAGAAGAAGCCATGACTCTGGCGACCCGAATTGGTGTCATGAACAATGGTGACATTATCCAGACAGCCGAGCCTCATGAAGTGTATGAATACCCTAAGAGCCGTTTCGTGGCGGAATTTATCGGTAATGTAAATCTATTTGATGGTGTGGTCGTGGAAGACGAACGCGACAGTGTGTCGATTCAAAGTCCAGATTTAGACGCGTATTTGCAAGTGGATCACGGCATCAGTTGTGCGCCCAATCAAGAAGTGAGCGTGGCAATTCGTCCCGAAAAAATTCGCATCAGCCGTGAACCCATGGACATAGAAGTGAATGGGGCGACGGGGGTGATTTGTGATGTGGCTTACATGGGAAGCCAGTCGGTGTTTAAAGTACGCCTTGCGTCTGGTAAATACCTTCGTATTACCCAGCCTAATGTGTCCCGTGAAATGGGCAGCCGTTTGACATGGGAAGATGCTGTGTATCTTTCTTGGGACGCAGACAGTTGTGTGGTGTTGGTATCATGATGGGAGAAACGACAATCGCGAGAGGCGCTTATGGCCTCGCCTGGCTAAAGAAGATTCCTTTAGGCCGAATTGCCGTGATACTGGTGCCTATGTTGTGGTTGGCGGCGTTTTTTTTCATCCCTTTTTTGGTGGTGTTTAAAATCTCTTTGTCGGAAGCGGCCATTGCCATTCCGCCTTATTCGCCTTTATTGCAATGGGATTCAAGCAGTTCGTATCTTACGTTTTCATTGAACTTTGGTAATTATCTTTACCTGTTCGAATCGCGTTTTTATCTAGATGCGTATTTGAGCTCGGTTAAGATTGCCGCCATTTCTACCTTTTTTGCCTTGCTGATTGGTTTTCCGATTGCGTATTTGATCGCCCGTAGCCGTCCTACTGTGCGAATCGTTTTGCTGGCATTGGTAATTTTACCGTTTTGGACGTCTTTTTTATTGCGTGTTTATGCTTGGATGGTGTTGCTCAGAAAAGATGGTTTGGTCAATGATATTTTGCTGATGACTGGCATCATTGATCAGCCTATACAGATACTGCAAACCGATTTTGCTGTGTATTTAGGGATTGTTTATACCTATCTGCCCTTTATGATTTTGCCCTTGTACGCGTCGCTGGAGAAGATGGATTTGAGCCTGATTGATGCGGCACAAGACTTAGGGGCTAAGCCTTATCAATCGTTTTTCTTGGTGACTTTGCCGTTGGCGAAGGCGGGGATTATTGCGGGTTGTTTGTTGGTGTTTATTCCTGCGGTGGGTGAGTTTGTGATTCCGGCCTTGTTAGGTGGATCAGATACTCTAATGATTGGTCGTGTCCTATGGGACGAGTTTTTCCAAAATCGTGACTGGCCTATGGCGTCGGCGGTGGCGGTGATGATGCTGATTGTGTTGGTCATCCCCATTATGTTTATTCGCAACAGCAATAAGGAGGCCGAATGAAACAGGGCAGCTCTACGGCGTTAAAAATGATGTCAGGTGCAGGCTTTGTGTTTCTTTATGCACCGATTATTGCCTTGATTGTGTACAGTTTTAATGACTCTAAATTGGTGACTGTATGGGGCGGTTGGTCACTAAAATGGTATGTGGAACTGTTTCGCAATGAGCAAATTATGAGCGCGGCGTGGGCCAGTTTAAAGATTGCCTTTATCAGCGCTACTCTGGCGTCAGTGCTCGGCACCTTAGCCGGTTTTGTACTCAGTCGTATGCGTAAATTTGTCGGTAAGGCGATGTTGTCGGGCTGGGTCACCGCGCCCCTGGTGATGCCAGAAGTTATTACAGGTCTGTCTTTGTTGCTCCTGTTCGTGTTTTTGGAAAACGTGTTTGGTTGGCCCTCGGGCCGAGGCTTGCTGACGGTGGTAATTGCTCATACGACGTTTTGTTTGGCGTACGTGGCGGTGGTGGTGCAGTCGCGTCTTGCGTCCTTGGATGACACTCTGGAAGAAGCAGCGATGGATTTGGGTGCGAAACCTGCGTCATTGTTTTTCTTGATTACTTTACCCTTGATTTCACCAGCGATTATTGCGGGCTGGTTACTGGCGTTTACTTTGTCCCTGGATGACTTAGTGATTGCCAGTTTCGTGTCTGGCCCGGGTAACAGCACCTTGCCAATGGTGATCTTTTCAAAAGTGCGCTTGGGTGTAACACCCGAAGTCAATGCGTTGGCGACGCTGATGATAGTGGCGGTGTCTATGGCGGTGATCGCAGCGATTGTGATCATGCATCGACAGAGTCGATACAATGACAAAAACAACCATTAATGGGTTCTGATAGTCGTGATACTAAGGACAGAGACATGAAAATAGGTATTCTTGCGACCGGTATTACACCGGATGCCTTGCTTGGTGAATTTCCCAGCTACGCCGGCATGTTTATTGAGCAGCTAGGTGATCTGGAAAAGGACCTTCACTTTGTCACATACGATGTGCGTTTTGACGAGTTTCCTCTTGATGCGAAAGAATGCGACGCTTGGTTGATTACCGGGTCTAAATCGGATGCTTATGGTGATGAAGCTTGGATCTTACGTTTGTGCGATTTGATTAGGGACATTGATCAGTTACGCCGCCCCTTG
>CAZBUC010000140.1:3931-6380 GCA_964494965.1 uncultured Maribrevibacterium sp. | reverse complement strand
GAAGCGGATGAGGTGAGGGCGTTGTTTCCTGAGGCGTCTGTGGTGTCGTCGGCTGAGGCGGTGTTTGCCGCGTCTGATGTGGATTTGGTGGTGATTACCACGCCGAATGCGTTGCATTTTGATCAGGCAAAGCTGGCGTTGGAAAACGGTAAGCATGTGTTGTTGGAAAAACCCTCTGTGACCAAATTATCTCAGATAGAAGCCTTGTGTACCCTAGCGAAGCAAAAAGGTTTGGTATTTTGTGTTTACCAGAATCGTCGTTTTGATGGGGATTTTTTGCGTCTTAAAGGGCTGATTGATCGTGGTGAGTTGGGCGAGTTGAAGCATTTGGATTCGCGTTTTGATCGCTTTCGTCCCAAGGCACAAGCTCGCTGGCGTGAAGAGCCCGGTGTTGGCACGGGGATTTTCTGGGATTTGGGGCCGCATATTTTTGATCAGGCATTGTGTTTGTTTGGTCCGCCGAAGTGGCTGCACGCCAGTATTGATACCTTGCGAGAGGGCGGTCAGGCTCACGATTGGTTTGAGGTGGAATTGGGTTACGACGATAAACGCATTCGTTTGGCGTCGACGCCGTTTGAAGCGGGTGAGATGCGTCGTTTTAATGCAAGGTTTACCCAAGGCAGTTGGCAATGTGTGGGGTTAGATCCCCAAGAAGAAGCATTGCGTGCGGGGCAGATGCCTTGGCATGATGGCTTTCCTTCTCAAGCCGCTCAGCAACGTAATACACGCTTTGTGGCGCATTCTCAAGATACGATTGAGTCGATTCAAGAGGCGTCTACCCAAGGTGAATACGCTGCCTTTTATGGACAATTGCGCGATGCGATTCTAGGTAAAGGCGAGGCGCCAGTGTCGATGACGCAAGCGTGTCAGTTGGTATATGGTTTGTGCTTGGCGGAGTTTTCAGCAGAAAGTGGTCAGCGCATGTCGTGGAATTATACTGCGCCATAATGTAATGTTTTCTGATATGGACATAAAAAAGCCCTTCTTTATTAGAGAAGGGCTTTTTTCATTCTGAGATAGAACGGCTATTAGTCGCTCTTACTGCCCAGTTCAAGCAAGGTAGCGTTACCGCCGATAGCGGTGGTGTTGTTAGACACGGTGCGTTCTGTGACAAATCGCAGTATGTAATGCGGTTTGGCAATAACGCTGAGTGTTTCCGCGTCCGTTTCTTCGATAAGTTGGCAAATAAGCCCACTTTTTGCCGCTAGGCGTTGGCTCAGCTGTTGAGCTTGTGCCGCGTCGCATAGGGTGGCAACACCTGCAAGGTGGTCGGCATCCACTAAAGAATCTTGTGCCGATTCAGCAATGTTTTGCACCACGCCTTCGGGAACGAAGGGAGCAATCATATCCATGATTTCTTGTCCGATAGGCCCTACGGTAATAACAGGGTTACCGGCAATCAGTGCAGCAAATACCTGACCCACTAGACCAATTTTAGCGTGACGACCTTCTAGGGAACTGATGCACAAAAAAGGGCCGCGACCTTGTGTCGATAGCTCGTTGCGCTCTCCGGTTGGTCCTGGCATTAAGCGCTTTTCAGCGATGCTTGCTTTGGCATTTTCAATTTGCCAAATAGCCATTTTTTTCTCGTCGCTTTGGAAAGCGTTGAGGCTTTGTAACAGTTTATCCGCGCGTCCGTGGACGCCTATTTTGTCCCACGCTTCAAATACTTTCTGAGCGACCTGAATTTGGATAGGTTGTACGATTGTCATAGTAATGTCTCCCCTTAAAGGTCTTGCTCGATAGCGAAGCGTTGCAAATAGTGTGGACCACCGGCTTTTGGTCCTGTGCCAGAAAGGCCTTGTCCACCGAAAGGCTGAACGCCTACCACAGCACCTACTTGGTCGCGGTTGATGTAAAGGTTACCGACTCGCGCACGGCTAGCAATGCGCGCACAGGTGGTTTCGTTACGGCTATGAACCCCGAGTGTTAGACCAAAACCAGAATTATTGATGGTGTCTATGATCTTATCGAGATCGCGCGCTTTGTAGCGTACAACGTGCATGATAGGACCAAATTTTTCATCTGTAAGCTGATCAATGCTGGCAATTTCAAAGGCGGTTGGTGCGACGAAGGTGCCGTTTCCAGCAAAATCAGGCAGCGCAGTTTGGCCGATCAATTTTCCTTCTATTTTCATGTGCTCAATGTGATCAAGCAGCATTTTTTGGGCTTTCTTATCAATCACGGGGCCAACGTCTGTGCTGTGCAGATATGGTAAGCCAACGCTTTGCTCTGCCATCGCGCCTTTGATCATAGGAATGACGCGATCAGCGATGTCTTCTTGAACGAACAGCACACGCAGTGCAGAACAACGCTGTCCCGCAGAAGCGAAGGCTGAGCGTACGGCATCTCGAACCACTTGTTCTGGCAAAGAGGTAGAGTCAACCAACATGGCGTTTTGACCGCCTGTTTCAGCGATAATGGGTACAGGTGCCACATCACGCGCCGC
>CAZBUC010000140.1:0-3921 GCA_964494965.1 uncultured Maribrevibacterium sp. | reverse complement strand
GTACGGTTGATTAATTGCGCTGTGCCAGTAGAACCCGTGAAAGCAAGCCCTGCAATGCGCTTGTCGCTGGTCAATGGCGCGCCAACAGTGGCACCATCACCAGGAAGCAAGTGAAGCACATCAGCAGGAACACCGGCCTGATGCAACATTTCAACCGCACGGAATGCGATCAAACTGGTTTGTTCGGCGGGTTTGGCAACGACGGTATTACCCACGACAAGAGCGGCAACCACTTGGCCGGTAAAAATGGCCAATGGGAAGTTCCATGGGCTGATACAGGTAAACACACCACGACCATTGAGTTTGGCGTGTTTCTCTTGCCCTAAAAAGTCTTTGTAGACGATGGGGTTAGCAAAGTGACTACGGGCTTGTTGCGCGTAGTAACGACAGAAATCCACTGCTTCTCGTACTTCGTCAATACTGTCTTGGATCGTTTTACCCGCTTCACGGTGACAAAGTGCCATCAGCTCAGGGTAGTTTTCTTCCATTAAATCGGCCATTTTGTCTAGGCAATCAGCGCGTTCTGATGCAGGTCGTGCTGACCAAGCTGGAAAAGCGGCTTCGGCAAGGTCAATAGCCTTGGTCACTGTGCCAGCGTCAGCCCAATCGATTTGCCCAGCGGTTTGGCTGTGGTCATAAGGACTGTTAATGGAATAAGTGTGGCCTGTCGCGACTTTTTCACCCCCGACAATCGGGAAAGCACGCCATTGAACGTCTTGTCCCATGAAGGTGTCGATTTGCGCTTTAAAGGGCGTCCAGTCTGATTCAATCTCAATATTAGGACCGAAGGAATTTTTACGATCCTCAAACAAACCAGACGGTAAGTTAATGTGTGGGTTTGCCAAGGATTTGCGTTTTTCCAATGTGGTAACCGGATGGTCAACCAGTTCAGACACTGGGTAGCTGGCATCAATTAGGCGATGCACGAAGGAGCTGTTAGCGCCGTTTTCAAGCAAACGACGAACCAAGTAAGGGAGCAGATCTTTATGGCTGCCAACTGGCGCGTAAATACGCACACAAATGTCGCTGTTTTTGATTAAACAGTTATAAAGCGCGTCGCCCATGCCGTGTAGGCGTTGGAATTCGAATTCTTGGGTAGTGGCACCCAGTTTTGTGGCAATGCAGTTAATCGTGGCGATGGTGTGAGCATTATGGCTCGCAAACTGCGGAAAGATATTGGCGCGGGCGTGTGCACTCAAAAGGAAGTGCGCGCAAGCAAGGTAAGACACGTCAGTGGATTCTTTGCGCGTGTAAACGGGATAACCTTCTACACCACGTTGCTGACACAATTTGATTTCAGAATCCCAATAAGCGCCTTTGACAAGACGAACAGGAATGCGATCACCTTGCTCTTTTGCTAAGGCGGTTAACCAAACGAGAACGGGTAAAGCGCGTTTTGAATACGCCTGAACCACTAAACCAAATGATCCCCAGCCACGAGTAACGTCATCGCGGTAGAGTTTTTCAAACAAATGCAAAGACAGTTCTAAGCGGTCGGCTTCTTCGGCATCAATGGTAATACCGACGTTAAGCGCGCGGGCTTTGACAATCAAGCCTTTCACACTGGCAAACAACTCTGTCATCACACGCTCTTCGCAGCCGACTTCATAGCGTGGGTGCAACGCGGAGAGTTTGATCGAAATCGTCGGACGGTGACCTTTTTTAAAGCTATCATTGCCGACGCTTTCTACGGCCTGTTCATAAGAGCGCAAATATTTATCGGCGTCTTGAGCCGTTAATGCGGCTTCACCTAGCATGTCAAAGGAATAGGTGTAGCCTTTTTCACGGTAGTCTTTCCCGCGTGATAGGGCTTCTTTGATACTGCGACCAAGTACAAACTGGTGGCCCATGATTTTCATGGCTTGGTTCATGGCTTTACGAATCACAGGCTCAGAAACGCGGTTCACCATGCGGTTAACCAAGTTCGCCGGTGTGCCGTCTTTTTTCTCATCCATGGTGACGATTTTGCCGGTGAGCAATAGGCCCCATGTGGATGCGTTGACAAAAAATGAGTCGGAGTTTTTGGCATGTGACGCCCAGTCCGCCACGCTTAAGCGGTCTTTAATAAAGGCATCAGCGGTTTCTTTGTCTGGCACGCGCATCAAGGCTTCTGCCAGGCACATTAGCAAGATGCCTTCTTTGGTGTCTAGGCTGTATTCAAGCAACAGTGCATCAATCATTGACATGCTGTCGTCGTCTTTGCGCACGGCGGTAATTAGTTTAGAAGCCGCTTCCGTGTGCTCTATTAACTCTGCGTGGCTGGGTTTGGCTAAAGGCAGTAACTCCTTTAACCATTTCTCTTCATCCATTTTATAAAGAGGGGAAATGAGCTGCCACAATTCATTGAGTGGACGCTGAATGAAGTTAGGTTGTAACACCTCAATCGCTTTAAACATGGTTGGATTCTCCCGCGTTAATATAAAAAATCGACCGATTTTTTTACTAAGGCCGCATAGTGTTATAGAGCATTTAATGCTTTTTTGACCACTTTTTGGTCTACAAAATCAAAAAAATGCATGTCTGGATAATATTGACACTTTAGTGACAGAACAGAGGGGCTGTCTTTCGAAAAAATCGTTTTTTTTTATAAGAAAGTCCGACTGGCCAAGAATAAATAGAGACATGTTGCTTTCTTGTGCAGAAAGGGAGGGGAAAGGACGCTAACGCCCAGAAATAGGGCGATTAAAGGCAGGTTATTAGAAACATCAAGAAATACGCTAAGGCTAGGGTTTGCCAAATTGCTTTTGGTATTTTAAGGGGGTAATGCCAAGCGTTTGGGAAAAAATATTGGTCATAGCACTTTGGCTGGAAAACCCACACATTTCGGCCACTTGAATAGGGGGGAAGCCTTCTGCCAGCAAACTTTGTGCACGCTCAAGGCGTTTGCGCATCAGGTATTGGTGTGGCGTCATGCCGGTACGATCTTTAAAGCGTTCATGAAACTGGCTGACGCTTAAAAAACAGAAGTTTGCCAGCTGGTCTATGTGCACCCGACGAGACAAATTCAGTTCAATAAATTGATCGAGCTTGTCGATGTCTAGGTGGTTACCGCGGGTACGAATGTCTTTGTTTTTGACCTGATGACGGATGGCACTGAGCAGTGTGTTGCCACAGGCGCGCGCTAGCATGGTGTCGTTTGGGTATTGCTGTAATTCACCGGACAAAGCGGATGCCAGAATTTGTAAACGGGGATTAAGCTGAAAATAGGCGGCTTGGTCGAATAAACGAGAGACAATTTCGTATTCTTCATCGGTTATGCCTTTTTGGGGCGGCACCGGCAAATTCACCACCATGATGCGATTATCGCCAAGCCCTGCAAATGCGTGACTGTTTTCCGATGGAAGAATACACCCTTCACCGGTATGCAGTTGTTTGCCTTTGCCTTGGATATCGAAGTCGGTATTTCCGTCAAGGACGACCACCAATTGGTGATAGTCATGTTCGTGGGTGTCCGCTTCACTTGGCAGGCTGAAAACATCGGAATCAGACTTGGTCAAAATGCGCCCTAGTTAAGATGTGTTGCTTGAAACACGCTTTCTAAAGCAAAAGTATAACGGCCTTGTTGGCGCTTTAATAGCGCCTTTTCTGCAAATGATGCTCGCGGCACCGACGGCTAATGAGCAAAATGACGCTGCCGCGAGGCTTATAAAGGCTATATAAGGCAAGGTTAGTCGTTAATTCGTACCACTAGATTGCCAAGTGCGCCGCTTTTTAAGACGTCTTCGTGGGCTTGAGCCAACTCTGTAAGCGCGTAGCTGTGGCGAATAACCGGTTTCAATACGCCCATTTCAAACAAGGGGCGTAACGCTTTGGCGATTAAGGCAAGCTCATGTGGCTTGGTATTGGCCAGCGCCACACCGACCACTGACGCATCGCGCGCCATTAAATCTCGGGGGTTAATTTCCACTGTGCCGCGATTGC
>CAZBUC010000139.1:0-6453 GCA_964494965.1 uncultured Maribrevibacterium sp. | reverse complement strand
GGTTGTTGTCTCTTCTTCTTTACGGCGAACAACGACACGATCGTGCAAAGGACGAATATTCATTAATCATTTTCTCCAATTAAAACATTACCAGGAATCCCCTGGCAGGACATATCTCGCGGTTAAGCGAGAATCTGAATTTACGCTTTATATACGGCTGACATTTTCAATTTCAACCCATGACATCAATTATTTTTTGTCAATTAAGTCATTTTCTTCATTTACGTATTCCCCTTCTATGATGTCGCCTTTGTCTTTCGACGATTTGTCATAGCCGGAAGTGAAATGGTAGCGGCCATTCTGCTGAGCGCCCTTCATGGCAAACGAACTAATGAATTTTACGATTAACCCAGCTGCAAGCAATTTTCTCAAGGGCGGAATTAACATTAATCCCCCCAACACATCGGTAACGAAGCCTGGAATCAACAAACAAATACCAGCAAAAACCAACATTGCCCCCTCCGCTACTTCAGAGGCAGGTACTTCACCACGACGCATCTTCTCTTGCGCTTTTAGCGAAGTTTGCAGCCCTTGTTTACGAATTAGGGCGATGCCCACTACGGCAGTCAAAAACACTAATGCTACTGTTTTTAATCCACCAATCTGACCACCTACTTGGATGAGCACCAGCATTTCTACAACAGGAACCAAAATAAATAACAAAAGAGCAAATCTCATGATCACCTTCTATATTACTTCTTCAAAATCATATATAAACCTAACACTTACTTATGGGCGATGACATGACTAATCAAGCGATAGAAGAATTTAAAACGCAGGTACTCATGATCCTAGATACAATTCCAGCGGGTCAAATTATTTCCTATGGGGAGTTAGCACGGCTAGCTGGGCGTTCTGGATACGCAAGGCAAGTAGGATATCTGCTTAAAAACTTACCCAATGACACACGGCTGCCTTGGCATAGGGTTGTTAACTCACAAGGTAAAATCAGTTTTAATGAGGGTAGTGACGCGTTTATGAAGCAGAAAATCTTGTTGGAGCAGGAGGGCTGGATACTGGTGAAAAGCACCCTTATTCGTGAAAAGCAATGAACACGAGCGTCACCTGCCTATGCTGATAACGCTCGCTTCTGCTAAAAAGCCGCCGAGTTAATCTCTGAAATTAGTAAACTGTACGGGCTGTGCTAAGTCAGCGCTGCGCAATAAGGCCATTACCTGCTGCAGCTCATCGCGTTTTTTCCCTGTCACACGAAGTTGATCCCCTTGAATCTGAGCCTGAACCTTAACTTTGCTTTCTTTGATCATTTTTACGATCTTTTTAGCTTCGTCTGTTTCAAGTCCTTCTTTCATTTTAACGGCTTGAGAGGCGCGCATATTGCCTTTAATAACATCTTCACGCTGCAAACTTTTTAGGTCAATGCCACGCCCAACCAGTTTTTGATTCAGAATATCAGACATTTGTCGAAGCTGTGGCTCTGCCTCTGCTTCCATTACCACACTGGTTTTATCTTTAATTTCGTAGTGTGCTTTGACACCTTTAAAGTCGTAACGAGTAGTAATTTCTCTGTTCGCTTGGTCTACGGCGTTACTCACTTCGTGCCAATCCAACTCGGATACTACGTCAAATGATGGCATTTTATGCTCCTTTGCATTTTCAATCAGGTATTTTAAAGCGATAATAACAGGGATTGAAATAAAACACCTAATGGAAACCTATTATGAAGAACTCGCCTTGGTTGGTTATCGGCGCTGGTGCTATTGGTCTTTTCTGGGCCTGTAAGCTTGAAAAGCTAGGCTATAAGGTACATCTAGTTTATCGATCAGAAAGTCCTGGCAAGAGGATCACGCTTGAGTCATTCACTGATGAAGGTGGCATACAAGAAGTGATCAGTTCGAAACATAAGGTAAAAATCTTCTTAGCAGAGGAATTAACAGAGTCCTACGATAAAGTGCTTCTGTGCACAAAATCTTTTGATCTCGCCGATGCGTTTAACCAGGTTTCTAATTACATTACACCCGACGCTGACGTGGCGTGTCTTTGCAATGGACTAGGCGCCCAAGAAAAGTTATATGAAAGCATCCAAGACTCTCAAACCTTATGGGCCGGAACCACCAGTGAGGGTGTTTTAAAAATAGACGTTAATCACATAAAGCATACCGGGTTAGGTGACACATTTTTTGGTGAATGGACGCCATCCGATTCGACTAAAGTTTTTCCAATAGAAAGCCTAACAGTGAAAAATATACGCCAGAGGATGCTTGAAAAGCTCGCTGTTAATGCGGTTATCAACCCAATCACAGCTATTTTTAATATTCAAAACGGTGATCTCTTAAACGAAGAGTATAAACCGCTTATCAAGGCTACGTTAGACGAGTTGGCTGACATTTTCACCCACCCGAAATTTTGTTTTATTCAAGAAACCCAACACCTTACGTCAGATAATCTAAGAAACAGAGTAAATACCATTGCTCAGTTAACCCGGTTGAATCGTTCATCGATGCATGAAGACCTAAGACTTCGACGCCAAACAGAAAACAAATTCATTTCTGGCTTTTTAATCAACAACAGCCCTATCACACTTCCTATCCAACAGCTTCTTTATGACGGCGTCGAATTTGAAGAACAGCGAGAAGAAGTCAAAAAAAAGCTGCTAAGTATCTCTTAGCAGCTTGAAATTCATTCTTATGTAAAAAAATACTAAATTTTAGTGATTTTTTCTTTTGTCAGTTGAATCTTCTTTTCCTTATAAAGCGCACCAAGTGCTTTTTTATAGGTCGCTTTACTAACCTTAAAAACAGCATAAATGGCTTCTGGTGAGGCTTTATCGGTTAGTGGAGACTCTCCGCCTTGAGCATCAAGATAGTCCATAATGTCGTCTAAGATGTTACGAACCTTTTTATACCCGACTTCTTGAAGACTTAAATCAATTTTTCCATCTTCACGCATCTGCTTAATAAACCCAGTGGTTTTTTCACCTTTGCGAAGTTGTCTAAACGCATCCTCAAAAAACAACACTCCCCAGAAGCGATTATCAATCACGCACTTAAAACCAATATTGGTCTTATCACCGATAATAATAGACACCTTCTCGCCGACTCGATAAGGCGCTTCTTCACGGTTAAGTAAAGCATCAACCTTCGTTGTGGCAACGATCCGATTAGTAATATTGTCTAGGTATATGAACAAAAGATGCGTCTCACCTTCCTCCACACGATTTTTTTGCTGACTAAAAGGCACTAATAAATCTTTTGGTAATCCCCAGTCAAAAAAAGCACCTACTTGATTAACCTCGATCGCCGTCAGCGCAGCAAATTCACCGACCTGAGCCTTAGGAAAGTCAGTCGTAGCGATGAGTTTATCGTCCGAATCCAAATAAACAAATACTTCAACTTCCTGACCAATGGTCAAGCCTTTAGGAACGTAGCGCTTAGGAAGTAGGATCTCTCCCAACTGATCTGCGTCTAAGTACACACCGAAATCTTTTTCTTTCACGACACTTAGTTTATTTAAGCGTCCAATTTGAGCAGCCATGGGTTCTCCGACAAGCTATTTTTCCCGCACTATACGCATTCCATCAATAAGCGCAATACGGATGTTTTTAAGCAAAATTTACCATCTATTATTCATTGTCTACTTTCATGCAGAGCGTAAAAATACTATCTAATTTATACTTACCTAATGTTTCCATTTTTCTAATATTTTGATTTGGTATGTCTGTGGTATCACCATAAAACTCAATGGCTTTATCCAAGCTGTCTTCTCTTAAAATATGTAACATTGGGTAAGGAGATCGATTTGTATAGTTTGATACATCATCCGGCTCTGCACCAGAAAAACAATAGTCAGGGTGAAAGGTTGCCAGCTGATACACCCCCTCGCAGCCTTGATCGAACATTAAGTTTTCTGCCGTTTCCACAAAATCTAAATAACGATGAAAGTCTTTAAACAACGTTGGAAAGACTAAGAGTGTTGTTTCTGTCTCTGAGTGTTCGTCCAACCATTGAATTTCAGACATGAGCTCTTCCAATGCAACGTCAATTTTTTTAGAGCGTACTACAACACAACGAACACTGTCTTTTTCTACTTCACGCTTAGCAAAGGGACATACATTTAACGTCACAATAAAGTCTTTAACCCACTTCATTGTTTGAGCAGTCACTAACTCATCTGATAACAACATAGCCTGTCTTCTTATAAATATTTGTCTCTATTTTAGAACAAACCACACAAAGCGTCTAACTTAACCGTTCACCGTCGATGTTTCGATTTCGAAACCACTAAAAACAAGGTATCATGATCAAATATACAGACCATAACGGTGGCTATACGTCCATACACATTGTGATCATCATATCAAACTTATGAGTCTCATTAATGGCCGTGCCATTTATCCCGCTACAGAGAGTTTACATGTCATTTGCCGAATTAGATTTGGATTCCACTATAGAACAAGCCATCAGTCATCTTGGCTTTGAAAAACCGACAGAGATTCAACAACAAGCCATTCCAATTGCATTAGAAGGCTCGGATCTTCTTGCTACCGCACCAACCGGAACCGGAAAGACCATTGCCTTTTGTGCTCCTGCTATCCAGCACATACTTGATCGCGATGAACAATCAACAACGGCACCTAAGGTACTTATATTAGCGCCAAGCAGAGAGCTTGCACGCCAAATCTTTAACGTCGTTGAACAATTGATTCAACATACTCGCATCCAAGCACATCTGATCATAGGTGGTACCCCTTATGGCATGCAACAACAACAACTGAGTGAGCCCTGCGATATTCTTGTTGCTACACCCGGACGATTGGTTGAGTTGGATGAAAAGCGTTGGCTTGATCTGACTGATGTCACCTATTTTGTCATAGACGAAGCAGATCGCATGTTGGACATGGGGTTTGTTAGTGCAATCAATCACATCGCTAAAGAATTACCGAAAGAACACCAGACACTGATGTTTTCCGCCACGTTAGAAGGCGAAAAAATGGGCCGCTTTGCAAGCGCTTTGCTGAATAGCGAAACGCAGCAAATTCGTCTTGGTGAGTCTTCCCGTATTGTTCCAAGTCAAATTAGACAGATCGCGTATCGCGTCGATAGCGAAGAACACAAAGAAGCCATTCTCAAACACCTCTTAAAGCAAGAACGTGTGCAACAAGCTGTATTATTTGTCTCAAACCGAGAACACGTCGACGTTTGGGTGCAACGCATTCGCAAGATGGGTCTTATGTGTGATGGCCTGCACGGTGAAATGAAACAAGGCGACCGAAGCGAACACATGAAACAGATGAAGCGTGGTCGACTTCAGGTACTAGTAGCAACGGACGTAGCTTCCCGAGGCATAGATTTACCTGAAATTAATACCGTCATCAATCTTCGCTTACCACGTAAAGCAGACTCCTACATCCATAGAGCTGGACGAGCATCACGAGAAGGTGCGCCAGGTGATTGTATATCATTAATTGATATTAATGACTTACCTATGATTGAAAAAATTCAGCGCTTTATGCAAGCCAATATAAAGTTTGGCCGCATTGAAGGTCTCGAGCCAAAAACTAAAGCACGCTCACCTAGTAGTAAAAAGAAAAAGAAAAAACCTATCATTAAAAAATAATGAATACTAAAAAAGGCGCTTAGGCGCCTTTTTTAGTATTACCAGAACAGCGATGTTATTTAAAACAACAATTAAATATGTAAAATTTTCTAATCGAATTTTAGAGTATGCTGCTTTCTCTTTGCTTTTGTTTCTAGGTATAGACGATTATGCTGGTTCACATGGACTTTGGTTGGCACAAGCTCGATCACATCAATGTTATGCTCTAACAACTGTTGCGCTTTATCTGGATTATTAGTCAGTAAGCGAACTTTAGAGACACCTAAGGCTTGCAACATTTTCGCTGCAATACCAAAATCTCTTCCGTCGTCTGGCAAATGCAACATTTCATTCGCTTGATAAGTATCATAACCTTGATCTTGAAGAGCGTAAGCTTCAAGCTTAGCGTATAGCCCAATACCTCGACCTTCCTGGCGTAAATACAGAATATACCCGCCCTCTTGATTAATTCGATCGATTGCCTCATCTAGCTGCTCGCCACAATCGCAACGGCCAGAGCCAAATACATCACCCGTAAGACACTCAGAATGAAGGCGCACCAATGGCACAGCATCTACGGCACTGTCTTGATTCCCCTCAAAATAAATTCCTATGTGCTCTTTGCCAGAGTCATCCCCATTAAAAGAGATAAACTCAGCCATAACTTTACCAGCCCTTACTGGGATCATAACTCGACGCTTTATTGTTAAATCACTCATAAATTTTCTCATTTTAAGGATTCATATTCAGCCATCAGCTTAAACCGGCTCTTATTTAGGCTTTTTAAAAAACCGACATGCTAAAAAATATCCTTTTAGAACAGCTCTACAATTTCGACCATTATACGACGAATCTGGGCTGTCGGTGAATGTAATTCACTAAACAAAAAAAAACCCTGCC
>CAZBUC010000138.1:0-6459 GCA_964494965.1 uncultured Maribrevibacterium sp. | reverse complement strand
CGCCGCTATTTTTTACAGGTAAGCGCCTCGTACCTCGGCTCATCCGGCCTACGTTTTATTAAACGACTGCTATCAGCTCAACATCAAATTGCAAGACAGAGAAAGGCTGAATCATGGCACCCGCGCCTTGAGCACCGTAAGCCAATTCTGCAGGAATCGTTAGGCGGTATTTTGCGCCTTCTTTCATCAGTTGCAAACCTTCTGTCCAACCTGCAATCACGCCTGTTAGCGGGAATTCAATGGGTTCGCCACGTGCGATTGAGCTGTCGAATACTTGGCCATCAATCAAACGACCTTCGTAATGAACACGAACAGTGTTTTCACGAACAGGAGTGGCGCCTGTACCTTCTTCTAACACTTCAAACTGAAGACCGCTTTCGGTTGTTTGAACACCTTCTTTTGCTTTGTTTTGTGCCAGGAAGTCTTCGCCTGCTTTTACGGTTTCTTCAGAAGCTGCACGGCTTTTTTCTTCCATTTTTTGCTGTAGTTCAGCAAAAGCGGCTTCTAACTCAGAACCAGGAACACGCATCTCTACGCCATTTAGCGCGTCTTCGATGGCAGCAAAAAGGTGCGTTAGAGACAATTCACCAAGATCACTACCACGTAGTTGATCTCCGATTTGACGGCCAATACCGTAGGCTATTTTGGCTTCATTCGAATCGAACGACAGTTCAGACATGCTTATACTCACTTATTAATTCATAAAAATTGAACCGACATTATACCATAGCAAAAGCGATGAATAACGGACTTTATAGCATCAAGGGATAGACTTCGTTTATGATAGTGATTATCATTAACTATAAATATCCTTTTATTTACCAACCACTTTTGCTTATCAACAAGGAGCTGTCGATGACATCGAAACACAAAAAAACGCCAGACTATTGGGGAATCGTGTTTGTGGGAAGTGTTTTTCTTTCTTCTTTGGGCAGTTTTATGGTGGCTAACCACGGCGATAACACATTGAGCTATTTACCCTCAAACTCTAGCCAAGTAGAAATCGTGCGTTTCAATGATGTGGATCAGAATCCGTAATGCAAAATACCGCTAGACTGTATCAAACATATAAGAGAGGACGTTATCATGTTACCCAAACTGCAAACCATCATTTACGCCTGTGACCTAGATAATCAAACACAAGCTGCCATGGAGCTGGTATTGAGCCTAGCCTCTACCAATGATGCAAAAGTCATCCTTATGCATGCTCTGGAACCACTCAGTGCTCAGGCGTCTCATATGATTAACAATTACATGTCAGAAGATGTTAGAAGCGCGATGCGCAAAGACGCCATAGATGACACGACAAAACGCATGGACATTTTATTGTCTGGCATGATGGACAAATACGAAAAAGAGTTGTCTGCGCTCAAAACACCACCTGAAAAAGTGATTGTTAATGGTACAGCAGCGGACTGCGTGCAACGACTTGCAAAAGAAAAGAACGCTGATTTAATTGTGATGAATAGCCGTACACATAGCCGTTTAGGACAAATGATGCTGGGCTCTACTGCCAATAAAGTCATTCACTCTAGCAACATTCCTGTCTTAGTGGTGCCAATTAAATAGCATTTCTCTAGTCAGACTCATTGTGGTTCGATACACTTACTGTATATATAAACAGTAAGTGTATTTATGATTCTTTATATTGCTGAAAAACCCAGTCTCGCTCGTGCCATTGCGGCCGCTCTTCCCACCCCACAAAAAAAAGCCGAAGGATGCATTTGGCTGCCTAATGGCGACTGTATTAGTTGGTGCATTGGTCATTTACTCGAGCAAGCAGAGCCTCATCAATACAATCCAGCCTATAAATCATGGAGTCTAGACCACTTACCCATCATCCCCACTGACTGGCAATGGCAGGAAAAAGCCAATACTAAAAAACAACTGGGTATTTTAAAAAAGCTTATTAAGCAAGCCCAGGTTTTGGTTCACGCGGGTGATCCGGATCGAGAAGGTCAGCTATTGGTGGATGAAGTGCTGCATTACAGTAAGGTGTCAGCGCAGAAACTCAAGAGCACTCAACGGTTACTCGTCAATGATTTAACGCCAGCAGCGATCAAAAAAGCCTTGGCCAATTTGCGCTCTAATAGCGAATTCGCGGCATTATCGCGGTCTGCACTGGGTCGTGCCCGCGCAGACTGGCTGTTTGGTTTGAACCTAACCCGTGCCTATACCATTCGTGGGCGTCAAGCGGGTTACCAGGGCGTTTTGTCTATTGGTCGGGTACAAACTCCTGTATTAGGTCTGGTCGCTGCCAGAGACAAAGAAAGAGAAGCCTTTGTGCCAAAAGATTTTTACCAAGTCTGGGCAAACCTACAAACACCCCAAGGCGAATTTTTTAAAGCAAAGTGGTTACCCAGCGAGGCCTGCCAGCCCTATATGGACGAGGAAAATCGTGTCCTCAGCTTACCTCTTGCGCAAAACGTCGCGCAGCGCATTACCAACCAACCCGCACGAGTCACTGAGGCCCACTACAAACAAAAGAAACAAGCGGCGCCCTTACCTTACAGTTTATCTGCCCTACAAATCGATGCAGCAAAAGCCTTTAGCTTGTCAGCTCAACAGGTACTGGATATCTGCCAGACACTGTACGAGCGCCATCAAATGATTACTTACCCAAGATCGGACTGTCGCTATTTACCCGTTCAGCAACACAAAGATGCACCGGCTATAATCGCCGCTCTGTCACAATCTGGAAGCGAACTACAGCAAGGGGCTAATAAAGCTGATGCGACACGAAAAAGCAAAGCATGGAATGACAAGCAGGTGACAGCTCACCATGCGATCATACCTACCACACAAGCCCATAAAGCGTCTGTTTTATCCAAGACCGAGGCGTTAGTTTTTGGCTTAATCGCTCGGCAATATCTCATGCAGTTTTATCCTGATTACGATTATCTGGCTTCTTATATCAAGCTAGACATTGCTGGCGGGCAATTCGAAGCAAAAGGCAACACGCCCATTGCTTTGGGTTGGAAGGCGCTCTTGCCTAGCCAGAATAAGGCGAAAGACGCTGAAGACGAAAACCAAAATGCATTACCCAAACTTAGTAAAGGGGATGAATTGTGGTGCACAGAGGGACAAGTTCAAGAAAAAGTAACAACACCGCCAGCTGCTTTCACTGATGCCACCCTACTGGCGGCCATGACAGGAATTAACCGCTTTGTCACCGACAAAAACATTCGCGCTATTTTAAAAGAAACCGATGGTTTAGGAACCGAGGCTACGCGCGCCAGTATTATTGAATTGCTTTTTAAACGCGGCTTTTTAATCCGACAAGGTAAACAAATCCATGCTAGCCAAACGGGACGCGCCTTTATTGACTGTTTGCCCGCACAACTGGTTACGCCAGACATGACAGCGCAATGGGAGTCCGCCCTAAACGGCATCAGCTTGGGGGAGGCCAGCTACCAGGATTTTATGTCCAGTCTAGAAACGAACCTACATCAATTGCTCAATGCCTCTCGGGACATGCCTGTTAGCGCATTGCAAAACCTGCCTGCTCCGACTAAAAACCCGTTTGCTAAGCGAAGAAGCACACGAACAAAAACGGGGAACCCTAAAGCACCTACCGCAAAAGCAAAAAGACGCCCAAAAGCGTCTTCTTAATTGTCGAGGTATTATCTAACAGAGTGTTACTCAGAAGAGTGTCACTTAAAAGGATGTTAGCCAACCGCAAGCCAGAGACCAACCCCAATCATCAAAGAGCCAGCGATGCGATTCATCAGTCGCACGTTGCCACTTTGCATCAACAGCGCCTTTAAAGTTCTACCACCCGTCGCATAAATCAACAAGCATATTAGCTCGAGCGTCAAAATGATCGCAATCAGCACGCTGAGCTGGCTGGCCAAAGGACGGCTAGCGTCTAAAAATGGTGGCAACAGGGCCACAAAAAACGCCCAGCCTTTAGGGTTGGCGATCGCGGTGATAAAGCCCTGTGAAATTAGATCAATGCGTGAAGCTTGTTTGCTGTTTGCATCGTCCATTTTGATCGCCATCTTGCCCTTTGATAGCCACATCTGGATACCCACAAACGCCAGATACGCACCACCAATATACTTAAGCGCCATAAAAACACTGGGGTAATTCAACAACAAAGCAGCGACACCAATGGCGGATAAAATAGCCACCGTCGCCACACCAACCAGTTCACCCAACATCATCCATAGGGCGCGTT
The DNA here is from genome assembly GCA_964494965.1 of uncultured Maribrevibacterium sp. Classification (GTDB taxonomy): domain Bacteria; phylum Pseudomonadota; class Gammaproteobacteria; order Pseudomonadales; family Marinomonadaceae; genus Marinomonas. Next base: position 2,279 of record CAZBUC010000138.1, on the reverse strand, counting down.
TTACACCAATCGTCATGCCAAGCGTCATTGCTAAGGTCATGCACATACCAGGTGTAATGGAGACAAAAAAGAAAGTCGGCACAAACGCCGATAACAATACTAGATTCACTGAATTTCCTTATCAAAAATAGTGATGGGTATATTGGTTGAATTATTTGCTTGAGCTATTGGCTTAAATTATTTATTTGAAAGATGTCTTAAACTAGCTGAAAAAAACGCACAGCCCGCGAGCCAGACGGAAAAACACATTAAAAGCGTTTTTTCTTTTGAAACCCTGACGAGTCAATAAACTTGTTCCATTCATCATCTAACTCGCCATCACCCTGCCCATCAATGTCTTTACTGACTTCAGACTCTGCTTGTTGCAAGGTCATATCATCTTCAATGTCGCGTATTATTTCTTCAAACTTCTGAATAGTGGATTGAGCCTCAATGGATTCTTTTACCGGTTTAAGCTGTGATAAAGCCTCTTTATACATGTCTATTGCTAAGTCCATTTTGCCACTTAAAAATGCTTTTCTCCCTAAGTAAGCATGGTGATCCGCATTGACTTTATAGTGATAAAAATTGAGCAATTTAGAATATCTATGCACCAGATCCGAGTCAATCGTCTTCTCGGCTTGAGACGTTAAAAGAAACGTTTTGAACGATTCAAACAAACGTTTTACTTCCATTATCAGAAGCTCGTCATTCATGGGCTTAGCACGCCTTTTTTGCGTACTTGCCTGAAATTCGGTCATTTCTTCTTCAATGTTTCTGCGACGGCGTGACAAGGTTGGATCGGGCTGAAGCACTAACAATTGATCATAAATAGAAATCAGACGGGAAAAAAGCCACAGCCTCATATCTTTTGGCTGATATTGAGAAGGAATATCATCAAGGTAGCGGGTCACTTGTCGCAACTGATTATTCAGAGTGACCACCTTGCGCATTTTTTCGAGACGTGCCTGCTCCTTTAATTGTAGATAAATGGCAAAGGCTATAAAGCCGCCAATAATGAGCAAAAGGACAGTGATAGTAACAGACGTCATACTGTACGAAGTAAACCTTGGTTATTGTCAATGATGAATAAGAACATAGACCACCGCCATAAAGCCACCAAACTAAGCCGGCTTCGACTCAGCCTTGTTTTTATTTGGGAATAAAAGCTGCTCTATTTTATTAATTCTGCCTTGCAATTGCACAATCTCTTTTTTCGCACCACTGACAGAATCATTCTGCTCCATCACTGACAACGCCGTACGATATTTTTCTAGCGCTTGCGCTTTTTTGTCGTTATCTAAGTCCAGCCTAGCTTGGTAAACCAATAAATCACGGTAAGCCAAAGCATAGGCATACCTGATATGCACAAGATGTTGACCAATGGCCACTTGACTCACACCATACGTTTTTGCCATATGTCGGGTTTCTTGGCGCAAACATTTTAACGCGTTGTGTGTCTGATTAAGTTGCTCTGGTGTGTTTACTTTTTTATCGGCCGCGTATTTTTTTACCTTACTGTTTTTTTTCGTCGCATTAATGTCAGTGATATCCGTCAACCAATGCATTATATCTGCTTGCTTTGCTAAAAAATCAGAAGTGTAGTTGGCTTTCTCAAGCTGTTTAATAATAAACAGCAAATACTCTATCATGAACACCTTGGTGTCTTTGGCAAGGTAACGATCTGAAATAACGTCTAAGGCGTGGAAGACTTGCTCTGAACGCCGTGCCAAATAGTTCAATCGCTGTTTCTTCAATTCCCTCTGCTGTCTTCTCCAACGAATGAGGATAGGCACCAAACAAATAATAAATAATGTAAATACGATAGAAAAAACCAGCACATTATTCCCTTTTTCTGTTATTTAATCATGGCAATGCCTCAGAGCAAAATAAACCCAATACCTAGCCTGCTGTTATACAACATCAACAGATCGATAAAAACAAAAAAAGATCAGATAAACTGATCTTTTTTATATTTACACTGCTATTTCTTGTCGATTATGACATTTAGCGAGAGACAGAAAAACCTAACAACATGTAAAAAATCAATGCGGCCAAAATTCCTGATGTCGGCACGGTAATAATCCATGCCGCCACAATTCTCAGTATGGCTGAACGTTTCACTAACTCTTTCTTAGTCGCTTTTTTCAACCCTTTACGCTCTTCAGAAGTGATAGGCGACGCGTCACTCAGTGTTTTCAACTCTTTTAGGATCTCACGCTTTTCCGACACATCCGCCGCTTTAAAGCGCTCAACAAAGGCTTGAGTTTGCTGACCGTCATGACCGGCTCCTTCGTGGT
>CAZBUC010000137.1:3468-6480 GCA_964494965.1 uncultured Maribrevibacterium sp. | reverse complement strand
AACAAATGAAAACTTAACCGGTATGAACTAGGCAAATTGAAAAGACACAACATGATGCAGCCTGTGTCCATGTTTTAAACACAACTCCAGCAGATCGGCCAGTTGTTGGTTCAGACGGAACTTTTCATCCCGATGTAACATGGCATCATTGGGGTAGGGGTACACCCCTTTGTATTGACGATGACCGTCAGTGATTTCAGCAATGCCGACATCGTGATACAGCCGAATGATCATGGACAGTTTGGCTTCAAAAAGCAGTTTGGTTTCTATTTCTGGACCAAATTCTAGTGCGATTTCTGAGGTAAAGCGGCTTTCTTTTCCAAGCGTTAGACTTAAACGGCTTTCTTGATTGCCGGCACTGTGGATCGAAAAGTGCCATGAATCCATTTCCTCTTGGCCACGCATGAGCTTGCCCAGCCGACGATAATTAAGCTCGCCGAGCGTTTGTAAACTGACCAAATCAGGTACGTATTGTTTCGCCATTTTCTCTGTCATTGCCGCCTTTATAATCATCGCTTTTGTTATTGATAAGATGCTGTAAACATCTTTCAAACTGGCATCCTGTTATGCCAGTATAGATCAAGATTCAGTGCGCCACTGAGAGACCAGTTGGCTTTTATTTAGAGCAAACCATTGCAACCCCATAATGGTACTGGCGTTTTCTACATCGTGTTTAAGCAGGTCAATGGCGTCATCAGCCGACATGAGGTGCAGCTTGATGTCTTCATGTTCATGGTCGACTCCGTGAACCTGGCTTGTGTCCACTAAACGTGAATCAAACTCGCCCGCGTACATACGCAAGTACTCTACCAAACCGCCTGGCGAGGGCACAAATTTAAACATGTATGCCAAACGCTTTACGGTGACGCCCGCTTCTTCTAAAGATTCTCGACGCGCCACGTCTTCATCGCTTTCGCCTTCTTCTACCATGCCAGCGACCAACTCCAATAGCCAGGGAGAATCGCTGTTTAACACGGCGGGGCGAAACTGTTCGATCAAGAGTATTTTATCGGCCACTGGGTCAAACAGCAGCACACAAACCGCATCGTTTCGCACCATCAGTTCTCGACTCATGGGCTGGCTCCACTCTCCGTTAAACTTTTTATGCTTTAACGTCAGTTTGCGCATTTCAAAAAAACCTTTGTAGACACATTCGTCGCTCAGGACTTCTACGTCTTTTTTGCTGTATGTCGGTGTAAACTTCATAGTATGTTGCCATAATTGAACCGCAAGCCTGGTAACAAAAAGGGCTTGTTGGGCCATTGAAAAAATGGAATGTGAACGCCCTTATTTTTAACACGCTTGATTGAGCCTGTCACACATGGAGCTGAGTTAATGGAACCTATACGTTGCAATTGGTGTTTAGGATCGCCTGAATACATAGATTATCACGATACTGAATGGGGCATCCCCGTCTACGACGACGTCTCTTTGTTTGAATGCATTGTACTCGAAAGCGCACAGGCAGGTCTAAGCTGGATTACCATATTGCGTAAGCGTGAAGGCTATCGGGCACTTTTTCACCATTTTGATCCCGAAAAAGTCGCGAATATGACAGACGACGATGTGGAAAGATTGCTTTTGGACCAACGCATTGTTCGCCATCGCGCCAAGATAGAAGCCACCATTAGTAACGCCAAGGCTTTTTTGAACATTGCCGACGAGTTTGGTTCGTTCAGTCAATACTACTGGGGCTTTAGTGATCACAAGGTGATGGATAATCGGTTTCATTCCCTTGCTGAAGTCCCGGCTGTGACTGAACTATCTAAGCGGTTGGCAAAAGATTTAAAAAAACGTGGGTTTAAATTTCTTGGACCTACGACCTGTTATGCCTTTATGCAAGCCACCGGTATGGTGAATGATCACATTGCAGACTGCGTAGCGCGAACCTCCTCTTCTATGCCAAAGCCTTCTCGACAAGAGACATAAATAGGGTCTGTGCATTTTCAACGAGAGCAGAGGCTTGTTTTCGTTAATGTTTCGCCCACAGCGGTCGATATAACTTGGTATAATACACGCATTTCTTGTCCTTTGAATGTCCATTGGGTTTGGTCGAATCGCCCTCTTCATTAGGCTTGTTTAACTTTCATTTGGTTTGGTACGCATTTATGTTTAACAACAAAAGCATTTTAATTACTGGCGGTACGGGGTCATTTGGTCGCCAGTATGTCAAAACATTACTGGCCAATTACCAACCTAAGCGTTTGATCATTTATTCCCGCGATGAACTGAAGCAGTACGAAATGCAGCAAGATTTCGATGCGGCTTGCATGCGTTATTTTATTGGTGATGTGAGAGACAAAGACCGTTTAACTCAGGCCATGCGGGATGTGGATTTTGTGATTCATGCGGCGGCGCTTAAGCAAGTACCAGCGGCGGAATACAACCCAATGGAGTGCATTAAAACCAACATTCATGGAGCCGAAAACGTCATTGCTGCGGCGATTGCGAATAATGTGGATAAAGTCATTGCGTTATCCACCGACAAAGCGGCCGCGCCGATCAATCTTTACGGCGCCACCAAGTTGGCATCAGATAAACTCTTTGTGGCGGCCAATAATATGGTCGGCCAAGGTCGCACGCGATTTTCTGTGGTACGTTACGGCAATGTCGTAGGATCGCGTGGTTCCGTGGTGCCCTTCTTCCAAAAGTTGGTGGCGGATGGAGCCGATGCCATACCGATTACTCACCCTGATATGACGCGTTTTTGGATCACCTTGCCAATGGGTGTGGATTTTGTGCTGAAAAACTTCCAACGCATGCACGGTGGAGAAATCTTTATTCCTAAAATCCCTTCTGTACGTATTATGGATTTGGCGGCGGCTTATGCTCCGCAAGTGCCAACAAAAGAAGTGGGGATTCGCCCCGGCGAGAAACTGCATGAGGTTATGTGCCCAGCGGATGATTCGTATCATACCTATGAATTTACTGATCATTATGTGATTTCTCCTAGCATTAAGTTTTATCAAGAAGACATGGATTTTGGCTGCAATCGTCTGGGAGAAACCGGGG
>CAZBUC010000137.1:0-3458 GCA_964494965.1 uncultured Maribrevibacterium sp. | reverse complement strand
GAATTGGTTGAGCCTGGGTACGAGTATCAATCCGGTAGTAATCCGCACTTTTTAAGTGTTGAAGAGATTTTGAGCTTCGATGACGCCCACTGATTTTATTCCTTACGGTCGCCAGTCTATTGGCGAAGACGACATTGCTGCTGTGGTGCGTTCGCTGCGCTCCGATTTTTTGACTCAAGGGCCCTGTGTCAGTGAATTTGAACAAACACTTGCAGCAAAAGTCGGTGCTGGGTATGCGGTGGCAGCCAACAGTGCAACATCGGCATTGCATCTTGCTTGTTTAGCCCTAGGCGTGAATGCTAACGACACGGTTTGGACGTGCCCAAATACCTTTATTGCATCAGCCAATTGTGCGCGATATTGCGGCGCGTCGGTGGATTTTGTGGATATGGATCCTCGCACCTACGTCATGTGCGCAGACAAGTTGGCCGAAAAACTGATCCAAGCAAAAGCCAACGGAAAATTACCAAAGGTCGTTATCCCGGTGCATTTTGCGGGTCAGTCTTGTGACATGGCAGCTATTTATGCCTTATCTAAGGAGTATGGTTTTCATATCATTGAAGACGCTTCCCATGCTATTGGCGCGACATACCATGGCAACCCAGTGGGTAACGGCCGGTACAGTGATATTTGTGTGTTTAGCTTTCATCCGGTTAAAATCATCACCTCTGCCGAGGGTGGGATGGCGGTCACAAATGACCCATTGCTTGCCAATCACATGCGCACTCATGCTCAGCAGGGCACAACAAAATCTCCCGATGAGCTTACTCAGATGCCAGGAGACTGGTACTACGAACAGCACACGCTGGGCTTTAATTACCGTATGACAGAGCTTCAAGCGGCCCTTGGCCTGTCGCAACTGTCGAAGCTGGATGATTTTATTACAGAACGTCATGAGCAGTTTGCTCGCTATGTTGAGCTACTGTCTGACTTACCTATTGGCTTGCCGTTTCAGGCGGAATGGAGCCATTCCTCTTTGCATCTTTTTCCCATTTTATTGCCTAAGCCGCATGCGCATAAACGCAGAGCCATTTTCGATGCGTTGCGTCAGGCAAATATAGGCGTTCAGGTGCATTATATTCCTGTGCATACTCAGCCTTACTATCAGGCGCTGGGTTTTAAACTGGGCGATTTCCCGATTGCGGAAGACTATTACCAGCGCACTTTGAGTTTGCCGCTCTTTGTGGGATTGAGCGCTGAGCAACAAGATCGAGTTGCCCAGGTGTTACGTCAGTCTTTAATAGAAAATGAGGTGTTTGCATGATACGCAACACATCTTCAGCAGAGACGCCCTATCGCGTGGCGGTGATTCCTGCCCGTGGCGGTTCTGTGCGTATTCCCAGAAAAAACATTCGATTATTAAATGGCAAACCGCTGATTGGCTATTCCATTGAGACCGCCATAAAGTCAGGTCTGTTTGATCGTGTGATTGTGTCCACTGATGATGCGGAAATCGCCGAGATCGCTCGACAGTTTGGTGCAGAAACGCCCTTTGTGCGCCCAACCATGTTGGCTGATCATATGACAGGCACTACTCCTGTGATGCAACATGCCTTGCAGTTTTTAATCGATGAAGGCAAGACCCCCGATGAAGCCTGCTTGATCTACGCCACCTGCCCTTTGTTAACACCGGAAGACTTAAAGCAGGGCGTTGAGCGATTAGACGACAATACCGCTTTTTGCTTTTCTGCCACGACGTTTGGGTTTCCTATCCAAAGAGCCTTGCACATTCAGGATTCTGGCGAACTCGCGCCACTGTTTCCGGAGCACATAGCTAAGCGCTCGCAAGATTTGGTGGAAGCCATTCACGATGCCGGTCAGTTCTATTGGGCACGCACCCAAGATTGGTTTGATGAGGCTATATTTGGCCCTAAGTCTAAGCCGTTAATGTTGCCAAGGCACCGTATTCAAGATTTGGATACAGAAGAGGATTGGTTACGTTTAACGCAGATTATGCTTTTAAATAAGCCTGAATGATCTGAGCAACTCGTTCAGCCCCTGCCCCATCAACCAGACTGCGAGCCGTGTTTCGGGCGGTTTGCTGCCATTCAGCGTCACGCCACAGTCTGTTCACTTCCTCCATAAGTTGCCCAATGCGTTGTGGATAAAGTGTGTCTGAGGCATTATCAAAACGCACAGAGCGACACCAATTAAGAGGTACGTGTAGCTCTAATGAACGAGTTTGATTGTCTGCCACTTGAGCAAAAACCGTCGGTACGCCCATACAAGCCAGTTCAAACAAGGTGCCACCAGCGGCGGAAATCGCCATCTTAGCTTGCTGCATCAAGGGGGTTACGTCCGATAATCCCTGCTCAACCGCTATGCCGTTCTGCAAGCAAAATGCGGTGACTTCCTCTGCTTGCTTGGCATTCGCGCCTAACAACACCTGGATGCATTCGGTCGCAAAGCCAGATGCCACCAAGGCATTTAAAATAGGCAGGGTAAGTGCAAGCGGATCGGTCCCCCCCAAAGTAATAAGCAGTTGCTCTGGTGAGCTTTGACTTTCATCCTGTTGCTGAAAAGCAGGTCTTAATAAAGCGTATTGACTGCCCGTTAACGGGAACTCAACGCGCTTAGAATAGTTTTGTTGCAGAGGGTTCAGTACCCACTTAGCGGGAAATTCTCCCCTATCATTCATGTCATCCAGCACCAGAAGATTAGGCTGATGCTGATAAAGCACGGCGATGAGATCGGCGCTGTAAGCATAATGGTCTAAGATGACCAAATCGACCCGCTCAGCCAATCGCCAAAACTGCGCTTCGGTTTCCACGAAGCAATCATCTGGGGAGCCAAACGCCTGATAACGCTGATCCACCACAAATTGGCATTGCCAATCTAGGGCGGTAAAAGCATGAATTAACGCTTGGCAGCGAACTCTGTGCCCCATGCCAATTTCGACTGAGGCATCGGCTCGCACCAGCACTTTCACGCCATCATATCCCAAGCAAGCGGCTGGCCTTTTTGCACCGCTATAGACAGTGTTTTACCTATAACATCAGGCCAATGCTTTGGGGCAAGACCAAACGATGGACGAATGATTTTAAGGTGATCTTCCGTCAGAACCGTACCCGCTGGCAAATCCACCGCGACGTAAATGGAACGGCGGTATTTTTTCGCCGCCTGTTCTGCGTCTGAGCCACCGTAAGTCACTGAGCCAAGAGCGGCTTTCGCTGCACGACAAGCGTCCACCAGCGCCTTCATCTCGGCAGGCTCCATGGAAAAAGCGGCATCAACGCCCCCCGCACTGCGATCCAATACAAAGTGTTTTTCGATCACAGTTGCGCCTAATGCCGTAGCAGCCACGGCTGCACCCAATCCTTGTGTGTGATCCGACAACCCCACTGAACACCCAGTGTGGGCCGCTAGATCAGCCATAGTGACCAAGTTAGAGTCTTCGATTCTGGCTGGGTAGGTACTGGTGCACTTGAGCAAGGTTAAAGGGTTATCTCCAATAGCTC
>CAZBUC010000136.1:0-6508 GCA_964494965.1 uncultured Maribrevibacterium sp. | reverse complement strand
TCGGTCAACGCCATTTTTGCTTTACTGTAATCAGTATGAGGTGCAAAAACTGTGACTTTACCGTCTTCTAGCTCAATATCCGTCACATCTACGTCCGCCAGCATCAAGGCTTCTAATACTGCCTCTTCGTCGGTACCAGCAAAAACAAAGATAGCGCTGTGGTCAAACATATGACTCACACTGCCTTGGCTGCCGATTTTACACTTTACCTTGTTAAAACAAGTGCGTACGTCACCAAAAGTACGATTTGGGTTATCCGACAAACAATCCACGATGACCATGGTATTGCCAGGTCCAAACCCTTCGTAGCGAGCCGTATCAAAGTCTTCACCGCCACCGCCTTTCGCTTTATCAATCGCTTTGTCGATGACGTGAGTTGGCACCTGGTCTTTTTTCGCTCTCTCAATCAAAGATCGCAAGGACAAGTTACCATTAGGGTCAATACCGCCGGACTTTGCACACACATAAATTTCACGGCCGTATTTACTGTACACCTTGGCTTTCTGGTCAGACGTTTTTGCCATGGACTCTTTGCGGTTTTGGAAGGCTCTGCCCATTACATATTCCTATTTTATACTGTCATAAAAAAATCGATTCTAGCCTGTCCCCTATAAAGAGGGAACTGCTGGGGTAACATAAATACAATAAATGCTCGCTTTATCGCTATCCCGCCTACTACTTTTTCCCATCAAGGCTAACTTGCTGCAAGATGCACTCAAATCGGTGATCTTTTTCTTGCCACAGTTGATTAACCCACTGCTGAAAGCTCGCTCTGTATTCTGCATCGTTTTGATAATCACCAAGCAAGCCGCTTTCAATTGGCACGACTCTAATATGAACCTTCACTTGTGTGACATCACCACAAAGGTAATCAAAAAAGCTCGGAATGCCAGCAGGATAAACAATCGTAACATCAACCAATTGACGCAACTTACCATTCATCGCGTTTAATGCAAAAGACAAACCGCCCGCTTTTGGCATTAGAAGGTGCCTATATGGACTAGATTGTTGATCATGCTTTTCTATTGTATAGCGTGTTCCTTCCAGAAAATTCATGATGGACACAGGAAAATGCTGGAATTTTTCACACGCTTTTTTTGTTACTTCAATGTCCTTCCCTTTCAAATCAGGTCGTTTTTTGAGCAGAGCAGGACTGTAGCGTTTCATAAATGGAAACTCTAACGCCCACCAAGCCAAACCAATAAAGGGCACCCAGATAAGCTCTCTTTTTAGAAAAAACTTAATAAAGGGAATTCGACGATTAAAAATGCGTTGCAGAATCAGAATATCTACCCAAGATTGATGATTCGCCACCACCATATACCATTGATTGATGGAAAAACTGAGGTCACCGGACACATCAAGATGAGTTCCCCCAAGACATCTTTGATTAATATTGTTAACGCCAATCCAAAACGTGGCTATGCGATCCAAGGCTACATTAAATATGGCGCGAATAGAGTTGACTGGAATAAGACACTTGAACACAGCTAAAATCATAACGGGAATAAAACAAAGTAGCGTATTCGTTACAATAAGTGATAACGATAAACAACCCTTGAAAATTGACAACATAGCCATGGAACTCGCACTCAAAAATACACTATTTTACGCAATGATGACGCCCTTGGGAATTCCTCATTATTTACACTCCCCTCAAGTAGCAAAGATTTGTATAAAAGCGCTATAGTGATGATGGATTCTGTGCTGTTCTACTTTTCACTCACTTCTAAACGACACACAGTTATCTCAACAAAACGACTTATAACGAGCATTGTATATCAGTGCCATTCAACAGGATTTTTAAGCCCGCTATGACACCGCCTAAAGGGTTGCAAATTCGACACAAATTATTTGCTGTGTTTATTTTAAGTAATATTTTGCTCATCGTTTCTATGTGGCAAGTTTTTCAATGGAGCTTTGACCGTGGTTTTGTGTCTTACGCCACTGAACGAGACAGGGATTTTTTGGAAGAGATGGCCAATAGAACGTCCAACTTGTATGTTTTTTACGACGATTGGCAATTTCTGGTGCAAGAAAGCCGCTTAGAAGGAACATGGCATCAAGACAAACTTGAAAACATACGGGATTTAGTGCCACCACCCAACACCCCAAACTTGGATTTAATCTACCCTTCACAATACTATCGCCAGCGTTTTTTATTATTCGATACAGATAAAAATGCCATCATTGGAAAATCTCGATTCAGCGATGCCGAAACCCATCCGGTTCTGGTCAACAATCAAACAGTGGGGTATGTAGGGCTACGATCGATCAGAGAGCTTGTACAAGACCAAACCCTGAGATTTATTCGTCAACAAGGTGAAGCTTTTTTGCTGATTTCAGCATTTATGCTTGCTATTGCCGCTTTGCTAACGTGGCCACTTGCCCAATGGCTTAGCCGACCCATATCTTCCATGCAACAAGCCACAAAAAAGTTAGCTGCAGGAAAATTTGACACAAGAATCGCTGTAAATGGATCCGATGAGCTAGCAAAACTGAGTTGTGATTTTAATAACCTAGCTTGCACCCTTGAACATATGAGAGAAGCGCGCAAGCGTTGGGTAGCCGATACGGCTCACGAATTGCGAACACCAGTGGCCATTTTGAGAGGCGAAATCGAAGCCATGCAAGACGGAATCATTCAAGTAACACCTGAAAGTTTAGCGTCTTTGCATCAAGAAACCTTACATATCGCACGTTTAATTGATGACCTTAACCAGCTTTCAATGCATGATATGGGCAGTTTGAATTACGAAATGGAAGACATTTCGGTTGATGACATTATTGAACAAACCGTTCAATCGATGACACTTCCTTTTAATGAGGCCGGATTGGAGTTGGTTTACGAAGGACCAAGCAACTCCCCTATTATCATGAATGGCGATGCCGATAGACTGCATCAGCTTTTTTCTAACTTGATGAGCAATTCATTAAAATACACAAACGCACCGGGAAAACTCACGGTTAAATTGTTTCGAAAAGGCAAAAAAGTCACTTTGCTTTTTGAAGACAGCGCCCCAGGCGTAGGTGATAATGATATAAATAGAATCTTCGAGCAGTTTTTTCGTGTCGAAAATTCAAGAAACAGAGCAACCGGCGGTAGAGGCCTTGGGCTAGCCATTTGCTCAAACATTGTTGACGGGCATCAAGGTAGTATAAGCGCTTACCATTCACCAGATGGCGGTCTTGGTATAAAAATCGAATTTCCTTTTAACTGATACGGAATGCATAACTATGAGTAAAGTTCTAATAATTGAAGATGAACCCAAATTGGCTGAATTGATGGCCGCTTACCTTGGTCAAGCAGGCTATGAACATCATCATCTTGATCGTGGCGATACGGCGGTGAGTTATGTAAAAAACAACCAAGTTGATATCATTTTATTAGACCTTATGTTGCCTGGCCTCGATGGCGTAGAAGTATGCAAACAAGTCCGTCAATTCAGTGGTGTTCCCATTATTATGGTTACCGCGAAGGCGGAAGAAATTGATCGTCTTATTGGGCTAGAAATGGGCGCTGATGATTATGTTTGCAAACCCTTTAGTCCAAGAGAAATTGTGGCTCGAGTGAAAGCGAACCTACGCAGAGTGGAGTTAGATCAAACACAATCTCCTAAAACCGATGGTTTTGATTTGGATGTGGATCGTTTGCGAGCAACATACAAAGGCGAACTAATCGATTTGACTACTGTTGAGTTCCAACTACTGCAACTGTTGATTAAAGAGCCTGGGCGCGTTTACGGTCGTGATCTGATTATGAAAAGTATTTATGCAGACAGCCGAGTGGTCAGCGACCGCACGATTGATAGTCATATCAAAAAACTGCGTAAAAAAATCTCGGCTGTTGCCCCTGAACTTAATGTTATTCATTCTGTTTATGGCGCGGGTTATCGTTTCGAAAATAACGACTGAGCGTCGCAAGTGGGAGGCGAGCACTCGCTCGTTTAGTTTGTTAAGACTTTAATAACACTTTTATCGAAGGAATGGCGTTGGATAATTTTTTAGATGTACTGGCGTTTTCTTTTTCAATCACCATGCCAATATTTTTGATATTGGCATTAGGTGCTGTTTTATATCGAATACGCCTTATTAATGATAATTTCATTGATACCGCTTCCAAACTTGTTTTCAACGTCACACTGCCTGCCTTACTGTTTATCAGTATTTCAAAAACACGCGTAAGCAGTGATACCGATTTCTCTTTGGCGATCTACGCCATGGCGGCCGTGACCATCACTTATCTAGTGCTGGAATATATTTTTTCTTTCATGATGAAAAACAAAGCGGATCGCGCAGTCGTGGTGCAAGGTGCTTTTCGCTCAAACATGGGCATTATTGGCCTTGCCTACTGTGTTAATGCGTATGGCAATGATGTTTTTACCGTTGCCTCTATCTATCTAGGCGGCGTCACGGTTTTGTTCAATATATTATCGGTTATTGGTCTAAGTCGAGCGCTGGGCAAGGACACAAACGCCATAGCGATTGCGAAAGGCATCATCAAAAACCCGCTCATTATTGCCATTGTGGCTGCATTTATCGCCTCAGGAACAGGCATCACCTTACCTACAACGCTTTATAAGGCTGGGGATTATTTCGCTCAAATGACCTTGCCGCTTGCTTTATTATGTGCGGGCGCCTCTTTGCATTTTGGCTCCATGAAAAGTGGCATGCTAGGCACTATGTTGGCGACCGCTGGAAAGCTGATTTTCATCCCGCTGACACTGACTTTTGGTGGTTATTTGCTGGGTTATCGCGGCATGGAACTAGGGGTGCTCTTTTTGATGTCATCCGCCCCAACCGCATCGGCCAGCTATATAATGGTTCGCGCTATGAATGGCAATGCCGTACTGGCAGCAAATATTATCGCTGTCACCACTCTAATCTCCTTGATCACAACCAGTATTGGCGTTACCGTTTTGCGCGGACTGAACTTAATTTAACCGCGCAATACGATTTAAATACGATGCACATCATTTAAACACTCATAAATAAACGAGAATGGCTTTGATTGTACGACTTCATAAACATCGGCTTTCTTTCCTATTTTTCGGCTGCACCTTTCTTGTTCTGCTTTTTTTTGGTGTTAATACCCTTGCCTATCAAGCCCTTATCATAGAGAAGCACACCCAAGGCCAAGATCAACTGCTTGACTATGTCATTGAGCTACGCAACGAGCTAAAAAACAATCATATCCTACCTTATGCCTTAGCCGATAATCCAACCCTATTGGCCTTTATGAATGACCCTGATGACCAAACACTGGCTCGCAACCTACAACGCCAACTCGAAGATTTAACTCACGTATCTAAGACACAAGACTGGTTTATTATCTCGGCCACAGGCGACCTTTTAGTATCCAGTGAACAGTCACCTAATTTTCTTTTTGACGACTATTTTAAGCAGTCAGAGTTAGAAGGCGTGTTAAGAAACCAACAAGGAGAATACATACTTTTTTCAGGATACAACCCACGCCAATCCAAGTCCGCACACATTGTACTTGCTCCCGTCTATACAATAAATGGGCTGGCAGGCGCAGTGGGTGTACGAATTAATGTCAGCAGTTTAATTGAGCGATGGAATTTCTTCGACGATATTGTGGTGATGACAGACCAAAATAATCTGGATTTTTTAGCCAGTAAACTCAAAGGCTTACTGGTGGATAACTGGCTCAACGATCACACCAAAACTGAGTTTTTAAACCGAACACGGGCAAAAGTCTACACGCTTGATAATAAGAACTATCTCCTGCAGAACGTTACCTTGGACGATCTTAGATGGCAAATACACTACTTATCGGATTTAGAGGGCATCAAAATAAAGGCGCAAAATATCGCGTTTGTGAGCCTAGGGGTCTGTGGACTGCTGTTTTTATTCTGGCTCTATCGCCGAGAACGCGCACTAAAGATCGCCTCTAAACTCGAAAATCAAATGCTCGTTGCGAACAACGCCAAACAACAGCGAGTGTTGATTGAAAATACCCACGTGGGCCTGCTCCAGCTGACCAAGCGTGGTGAAATATCTTTTGTTAACCCCATGGGGTTGCGCTATTTTGGCCATAACGCAAAATTAGATCGGCATTTTTTGCACGAATTTTTACCCAATTGCCCCGAAAATCAAACAGCGCTGTCGTTTATGAGGTCTTTGCAAGAGCAAACACACAGCAACAACCACTTTAGTAACTTGTTGGAGCAGGAGGTTGTGTTAAAAAAAGAAAATGGCCAAACCTTTCCAGCCCTATTGTCCGTCTCTTCTTTAGAATGGAGCGATTCACAAGACT
This sequence comes from uncultured Maribrevibacterium sp., assembly GCA_964494965.1. Classification (GTDB taxonomy): domain Bacteria; phylum Pseudomonadota; class Gammaproteobacteria; order Pseudomonadales; family Marinomonadaceae; genus Marinomonas. The sequence goes on along the minus strand of CAZBUC010000136.1, from coordinate 228 downwards.
ATCTAGTCACACTACTGGATATCAGTAAGCGAAAAAGAGCCGAGTTAAACTTATTGGATGCGAACTCAAGGTTAGAAGAACGCGTTTTAGAAAGAACAAAGGCATTAGAAGCAGCACAAAAAGAACTCCTGCGAACAGAAAAGCTAGCCGCTATCGGGCAAATGTCGACGGCCATTGCTCACGAACTCAATCAACCACTCACCGGCATCAAAACCTTAACCTACACAG
>CAZBUC010000135.1:0-6516 GCA_964494965.1 uncultured Maribrevibacterium sp. | reverse complement strand
GCCAAGATGGAAGAAGCGTTTGCAATGACAGACCAGTTGGTCTTCATTAATTGTTACGTAGATCCAGATGAGCATGTGTATCCAATGCAAGTGCCTCGCGGCTCTATGCGTGATATGTTCTTGAGCAAGACGGAGCGAACCTAATATGCGACACATTATTTCTGTATTGATGGAAAACGAGCCAGGTGCTTTGTCGCGAGTAGTTGGTTTGTTCTCACAGCGTAACTTTAACATTGAATCCTTGAACGTAGCGGCCACGGATGATCCTACCTTATCTCGTTTAACATTGACGACATTTGGCTCAGACCAAGTAGTTGAGCAGATAACCAAACAACTTAACAAGTTAATCGACGTTGTTAAGCTGGTGGATTTGACTGAAGGTCAGCACATTGAGCGTGAGTTGATGTTGGTGAAAGTGCGTGCAACCGGTGCTCAACGTGCTGAAGTAAAGCGTACGGTAGACATCTTCCGTGGCAATATTGTTGATATGACACCGTCTATTTATACGATTCAAATCGTCGGTGAATCAGACAAGTTGGATGGATTTATTCAAGCCTTGGGTGGTGCTCATTTGCTTGAAGTGGTTCGTACTGGTGTTTCCGGTATTGCGCGCGGTGAAAAGACACTGTCGCTCTAATTGCTTAATAATAAGACTAAAGCCGCGATTTCTCGCGGCTTTTTTTTGCGTAAATTCAGGATATTGAAAGGCATCAAATGGATAAGACGAATTGGAAGTTACTTAAATTACTGGAAGAAAACGGTCGTTTAACGTTTGCAGAGTTAGGCAAGTTGGTCCATCTAACGGCACCAGCGGTGGCTGAGCGAGTTCGTAAATTAGAAGAGTCAGGCATCATTACGGGCTATAAGGCAAAAATTAACCTTGAAAAGATCGGAATTCCGATCACCGCATTGGTTGAGTGTCAGGTTTATCGAGCTAAAGAGCGTGAATTTAAAGCCTTGGTGATGAGCTTGGACGAAGTAATTGATTGCTTTAATGTAACAGGTCCTTCGGCTTTCGTGTTGCGCGTTGCTGTTGCCTCAATGTCTAAGTTGGACGAGTTATTGGAGAGGCTGATTGATTTAAGCGATACACGCACCATGATGGTGTTGGCGCAACCTATCGAAAGAAGTGTACCGCTTAATGTGCATTAATTGGCAGGAGCAACGGGCGCCACGGATTTTAAGTGTTTTGTCGGCCATTGGCTCACCATCATACCGACAAAAATTAACGCGCATCCTGCCAGCTCACGACTAGACAAAGCCTCATTTAAGAGTAACCAGCCACCAATGGCTGCAAATACGGCTTCTGTGGATAAAATAAGCGCCGCTGAGCTAGGTGCGACCTTCTTTTGTCCAAGAGTCTGCAGTGAGTATGCAATGGCAGATGAAGCAATGCCCGCATAGACAAGAGGGAGCCAGCTTAGCTGTATGGCTTGCCATGTGGGTTGTTCAAAACTCAGTGCCATGATCCAAGAGAAGGCAGCCACGACGACCAGTTGAATTATTGAGAAGCTAATAATCGGTACTTTCCGTGAATAGTATCCTACGACTAAAACGTGTCCTGCCCAAAAAAATGCTCCTATGAGTTCAATGCCATCGCCTTTTTGAATAGACAGATTGGGCCCTATAGTCAGTATATATAGGCCAAATAGAGCCAATATAATCCCTAACCATGTGTTTCTCGCTATAGTGTGTTTTAAGAATAAACCGATAATAGGAACAAACAACATGTACATGGCCGTGATAAACCCTGCGTTGGCGGCTGTAGTGTAGAGTAGACCAACCTGTTGCAAGGTTGCTCCTAGAAAGAGAATGACGCCAGCGATACTGCCTGCTTGAATGGTTAAAACGAAATCGGCTTTTCTGTGTCTTTCAAATAAGTAAGCCAGTGGTAACATTGATAGTGCAGCTAAAGTAAAGCGTGCGGCGTTAAAGCTATAAGGGCCTAATAAATCCATTCCTACACTTTGCGCTACAAAGGCAAAGCCCCAAATAACGGCCGTTAGCCATAAAAAACCATGTGAAGTCGTCATGCTTGTTTCTCATTGATTAGGTTAAAATTGTGGTTAATAAAACAAAGAGAATTTTATGGTGGGTCTGTCTTCAAAAACAGTGTAATGGATAAGGATGGTTAGCTAGTCGCTTTTGAAAAAAAGGAAAAATTGCCTTTTTGGCTTAGATTCAAAAGCCTTGCTCTGGCTTTAGTGAACCTGATCTATTGTGAACGAAAAAAAAGGTGACACCAAGGTCACCTTTTTTAGAAACAATCCGCAATGTTTGTTTTAGCTGTGTTCTTTTAAGAACTCTTCGCTAAGGTAAAGCTCTTCATTACTGTTTACTTTAACGTCACGCGTTAGAATCATTTTGGCAATCTCTTGCGCTTCTTCTAAGGAATGCATTTCGTAAGTGCCGCACTGATATTCGTTCAGTTCCGGAATGTCAGATTTTGCTTTTACTTTCAATACGTCTTCCATGGCGGCTTTCCAAGACGCTGCGACTTTTTCTTCAGAAGGCGTGCCGATTAAGCTCATGTAAAAGCCAGTACGGCAACCCATTGGCGAGATGTCGATGATTTCTACATTGTCGCCGTTTAAGTGATCACGCATAAAGCCAGCAAATAAATGCTCCAGGGTGTGAATGCCTTTTTCAGAAAGAATCTCTTCATTTGGCACGCAGAAACGTAAGTCAAACACTGTGATGTCATCCCCTTTTGGGGTCGACATAGATTTGGCTACGCGAACCGCGGGTGCATCCATGCGAGTGTGGTCTACACGAAAGCTGTCTAATAGTGGCATATAAATTCTCCTACAAGTGTGCAACGAACGGCCGTTGCTTGATCAATCATGATGGCAATGGAGTTATTGTACAGGAAGTTTGGAGTACAGGAAGTTTAGAGTACATGAAGATTTGATTCTTCTACCGGACTCTTTGGTGCTTTCATGGACTCGTAAAGCAGTGCTAGACAAAATACTATCATGGCAAAAAACATACTTTCCCCGATAAAAAACACCATAAAGCCACAACTCAGCAAGGCAACCATAGCTAACACCTGCGCAGTTCGATTAACTAATTTTAGGGCTGCGATGCAGGTCAGTGTATAGATGATCAGGAAGCTGCCGTTCGTCATTTCGATAAACCACGACATTTTCCAGCCTGACAATTCTGAAAACAGAATAGATAATAAAGTAATCACGCCAACCAATAAAACGGCCTTTTCTGGCGCGCCGTTTTTATTGAGACTGATAAAGGTTTTGTGGAGTGCGCCTTGTTGCGCCATAGATTGAACCATACGAGAAAAACCCAATATGTAAATGGCCACATTGGCGAACGCAATAACATAAGCGCCAGCGGCAAAAACCCGGCTACTGGTTTCTCCCATTAACTTACTGACTAAAAGCGCTAAGGACTGGCTGTTGGTCACTTCATCTCCATAAGTATGATGCCAAGCAATTAAGAGTACCAAACTGAGATAAGCTAGAATGACAATGGTGATGCCGCCAAGTAATGCGATAGGAAAGTCGCGAGTCGGATTTTTAAACTCAGCACCCATGTGGGCCATTACCTCTATGCCCAAAAAACACCAAAAAATGACCCCTGTCGCGTACAAGGTTTGCTGCCATTCAGAGCGTGTAACAGGCGATTCTATTACTTGGCTGCTGGCTTGGATGTCGCCAATAAAGCAAAGCCACAAAATGGTTGCAATCATTACTAGAACGATGCCAGTTTGAAAACGAGCGGACGTCTGCATGCCAACAATGGCGAAGACGAGCATCCCGGCCAGCGTTATTAAACTAAACACAAGAATCCATTGATCGGATGTTTTAAAGATAATAGCCAAATAAGCGGCGGCAACTTTAATAGCCACAGCGGGGCCGACGAGTAAAATACTCAAAAATAACCAGCCCACAGCTTTTTCATAGCGTGGTCCAAATGCTCGGCCTATGTAATGTGATGCGCCTCCTGCAGAAGGATATTTAGCCCCAAGCAGTGCAAATATCAATGCGATTGGGATGATCATAACGGCGGTAATAAGCCACGCATAAAAAGCAAAGGAGCCCGCCTGTGTTACAGACATGGCAGGTAATATCATTAGTCCAGTGCCAATAAAGGTTGTCACCGTCATTGCCATGCCTTGAATGGGACCAAGTGTTTTTTGGTATTGTGTCATTTGTTTGCCTTTATCCAGCTGTTTTTTGTTGTGGCTAAGGATAAGATAACCGCAAGAATAATACCTCATACAAAATGCCCTTATTTGGGCGCATTTTGTCGGTATGGCCAGCAGTTTGAATTACGTTTAGTGAGAGAGGAAAGCAGGGTGGCAGATCACTATGATCAAAAAATTTTAGCCCTATTAGTAGAAGACGCGCGACTCTCTGTGTCGGATATTAGTCGGCAGGTGAACTTGTCTCGTTCTGCTGTTACAGAGCGGATTCGTCGTATGGAAGATAATCGGACTATTACGGGTTATCACGCCCATACGTCGATTTCCAAGTCTGAAGGGGTAACGGCGTATCTTGCACTAACATTTAGGCCTTTATCGTGTGACCTTGTTCAACCCTTAATCGACGCGATTCCAGAGGTGAAGTTGGCTCATTCTATTAGTGGAGATTTAGACCTACTGCTCCTTGTTCAGGCCAGTTCAATGACGCGTTTAAATGTGATTCGAGGGGAAATAGATCTCTGGCCAAATCTTGATAAAGTGGTAACGCATATGTGTTTAGCAAATCGATTGGATCGCTGGTAAACAATCGTTGGTTTTTGAATGTATTTTAGCCAGGATTCTTGGAAAGCTTAAGCCCGTTTTTGGGTGTTGGCTTTGTGCAGGTAAAAGATTCCACGCTGATGTGTTAAACTGCACGGAATATGAAAAAGCCATGGTTTAAAGTTCGAGGTCATCATAGACATGACTCCAATGTCAGGCATTTAGTTTGTTTGGTGCTGTCTGGCTAGTGATACAAGGAGCTGACTCTCGGCGAAGATGAATAACATTATTATTGATAGGATATTTGACAATATGAGTCGATCAGAAGATTTGTACGCAAGAGCTCAACATCGTATTCCAGGAGGCGTTAACTCTCCGGTTCGTGCGTTTAATGGTGTAGGCGGTACGCCCGTTTTTTTCCAGCGTGGTGAAGGTGCTTATGTCTATGATGAAGATAAGAATCGCTATATTGATTATGTAGGGTCTTGGGGGCCTATGATTTTAGGTCATAATCACCCAGATGTTTTAAATGCGGTTAGACAGCAGCTTGATCTTGGTTTGAGTTTTGGGGCTCCGACGGAAGTTGAGATTACCATGGCAGAAAAGGTCTGTGAGCTGGTTCCCTCCATGGATATGGTCCGTATGGTGAACTCGGGCACAGAAGCAACAATGAGCGCTATTCGCTTAGCGCGCGGCTACACAGGGCGCGATAAAATAGTGAAGTTTGAAGGCTGTTATCACGGGCATTCAGATTCCTTGTTAGTCAAAGCGGGTTCCGGCGCCTTGACATTAGGAGTACCCAACTCTCCTGGCGTGCCAGCGGATTTGGCCAAACATACTATCACACTACAATACAACGATATTGAAGAGGTAAAACAGTGCTTCGCGGATATAGGTGATCAAATTGCTTGTATTATCGTTGAACCTGTTGCGGGCAATATGAACTGTATTTTACCTGTTGAGGGGTTTCTTGAAACACTGCGAGAAGTGTGTGACGAGTCAGGTGCGGTCCTCATTTTTGATGAGGTAATGACGGGATTTCGTATTGCGCTTGGTGGTGCTCAGGCACACTTTGGTATTGTTCCAGATTTAACCACCTTGGGTAAGGTGATTGGGGCTGGTATGCCGGTAGGCGCTTTTGGTGGTAAACGGGCCATTATGGAGTGCATTTCTCCACTTGGACCTGTGTATCAGGCGGGAACCCTATCTGGAAATCCTGTTGCTATGGTAGCCGGTTTGGCGGTGCTGAATAAAATTAGCGAAGAAGGATTTCATCAAACGCTGGGTGCAAAAGCTGAGCGACTGGTTACGGGGTTAAAAGCGGCGGCAGACGAAGCGGGGGTACCATTTTGTGTAGTGAGCGTTGGTGGTATGTTTGGTTTCTTTTTTACTGAGGCTGAGGCCGTGACAGGTTTTGCTGAGGTGCAGCGTTGTGATCTTCCCCGTTTTAAAGCCTTCTTTCATTACATGCTAGAAGAAGGCGTCTATCTAGCGCCAGCCGCGTTTGAAGCGGGTTTTATTTCTCAAGCGCATACGGAAGAAGACATTGACTATACGATCGCGGCCGCAAAACGCTCTTTTGCTAAGCTAACGTAATCTATTTTTTACAAAGAAGGTTTAAGTATGCCGACAGATGATCTCAATGATGTGAAATCAGAGGATGCTGAAGTAGATAATCATGATGAAAGAAAACAACCTCATAAGGGGGTTTATCTTTTACCAAATTTATTTACAACAGCCGCGTTATTTTCAGGCTTTTATTCTATCGTTGCAGCAATGAATGGTAATTTTAGTAATGCGGCCGTCGCTATTTT
>CAZBUC010000134.1:0-6516 GCA_964494965.1 uncultured Maribrevibacterium sp. | reverse complement strand
AACTTGGTCTTCGTTGCTCTGAAGCCTTGTCCGTGTCAGCGAGGGCGTATATTAAAGATCTACAGATTTTGTGCAACCCTTTTTTTGATTTTTTTATTATTTTGTCACATAAATTTGCTTTAACAACAAAACTTGATCACTGAATGATCGAAAATCAAAAAAAAGCCCATTATTTGTACAGATAATGGGCTTTTTATCATTCAGTGAGATTAAACATAGCGATTATTGCGAGTGGACGGCCGACACTTCCTTGCGACGTTTCACTTCATACACTATCGCTAACAGCACAGTAATAAGAATCATCACTAGCCCAAGCGCATTGACCGCAGGCGTTAGACCCGTTCTTACTTTAGACGCTATATACACGGTAAGTGTTGTGTCATAGCCCTTAACAAACAAGGTTGTATTGTAGTTTTCAAATGACTGCAGAAACGCGATTGCAGCCGCCGAAAAAATGGCTGGCTTCAGATAAGGCAAAAGAATGCGACGAAACGCTTGCCATTGGGTCGCCCCAAGACTTAAAGCTGCATTCTCTAGGGTTCGATCAAAACGCTGCAGACGAGCAAGCACAATCAACATAACATAAGCACTAATAAAGGTCGTTTGAGCCACGACCGTTAGAAACACCCCACCACTTACGGATAAACCTTTCCAAAAAATAAGCGTTGATATACCAACAATGACACCTGGCGTTAATAGAGGTGACATCATTAATGTATAGATAAACGTCTTCCCTTTACCTTGCACCGTAGACAAAAAAAGCGCACAACAAATACCAACAGGTACAGCAATCACCAAAACACCAGCAGCCACAATAATACTGGTCCATAACGCTGTCCACATGGCACCATCTTGCGCTAATGCTTCAAACCACTTTAACGTAAATCCCCGCCATGGTGAAACCGTTGGAAAACGGCTGTCATTAAAGGTCGCTAATCCCATAATAATAAGCGGTGTAAATAGGTATATAAAGAAGACTCCAATATAAAACCGGATACCCCAACGCAGAATCGTGTCAGATCTCATTTTGCGATGTCCCCCAAACCTACTTTAAAAATACGCATCACTAAGGCGATAAAGCCAATACAAATAACCAGCAATAGAAAGGCATAAGCGGCCCCCTGATTCCAGTCTCCTCCCTCAAAGAACCAATTATAGATAATTTGCGTAAACCAACGACTGCCTGGTGAACCCAGTAACGCAGGCACAGCATAACTCCCCGCTGCTAACATGAAGGTCATGATACAACCCGTTGCAATACCAGGTTTTGCATGGGGTATGATCACTCGCCAATGTGTACGTATCCATCCAGCACCCAAATTGCGTGCAGCTTTTACTTGATTACTGTCCAAACTCTCAATGGCGTTATAAATGGGGAAAATCATAAAGAGGATATAGGCATACACCATCCCGATGAGCACACCTCCATCGCCGGATAAAAAGCGAATAGGACGATCAATCAGCCCTAACCCTAACAAAAGAGCATTCAAAGGCCCTTTGTAGGCCAAAATAATGTACCAAGAAAACGTACGTAAAATTTCATTAATCCAGAAAGGAATAATTAATAGTAGCAAACACAAAGCCGCCTTTTGAGGGGTCGCAACTTTTGCAAGATAAAAAGCAATAGGATAACTCACAAGCAGTGTTAGCGTTGTGACAAGCACACTAGACCAAATAGTCTTAAAAAAGATTTTTAGATGTATTTGGTTGTTAAATAAGGTTTCATAATTTGTCAGTGAATACGTATCCTTTGGTCCACCGATGTCAGCAGGCAATAAGTTAGGACGAAAAGAATAGTCCACCATTAAAAGCTGCGGCAAAATGACTAAGCCGATTAGCCAGATAGCAATCATCCCCGTGATACCAACCGCTAAACCGCTGCCAAATCGCGCTTTAAGCTGATTAAACATAACCCGCTCCTGCGATAACAATCGCGTCTTTTTCATGGTACGACAAACTGACTGGCGCGCCTTTGTGCAATGCGTCCGAATATTGGTGCGTACCAAGCTGGATCGATAAAGTCTGACCCGCAGACGTATTGGCGTTTAGTGTCAGGTAGGAACCCTCAAAATTCACTTCATTAATAGACGCCTGCAACGTATGCATACCGTCCTCGGCCGTTAGCCGAAAATGCTCTGGGCGAACAAACAAGGTAGCCTCGTCGCCAATATTTGCGTGACCCTGAGAGCGCCCCACCAACTTACCCAAGGGACCACAATCAAGCGCGATATACTCTGAACCGGCTTCCACTACTTTACCCCGTACGCCATTGTTTTCGCCAACAAACGAGGCTACAAAAGCCGTATGAGGATCACGATATAAAGTAATAGGATCAGCTACTTGTTGAATTCGTCCCGCTGACATAACCGCCACTCTATCTGACATGGTCAGCGCTTCGCCTTGGTCGTGAGTGATATAAATAAAGGTGATGCCTGTCTTACGTTGGATGGCTTTCAGCTCGGTGCGCATATGTTGACGAAGCTTTAAGTCCAATGCGGATAATGGCTCATCCAATAGCAAGACTTGTGGCTCAACCGCCAACGCACGAGCAATAGCAATACGCTGTTTTTGACCACCGGACAATTCAGATACTCGCTTAGTACCACTGCCCTCTAAAGCCACCAGCTCAAGCAATCTATCTGATGCTTTTTTGCGCTCACTTTTCGAAACACCGCGAACCTCTAAACCAAATTCGATATTTTCGGCCACTGTCATCAGAGGAAATAGTGCGAGGTTTTGAAAAATCATCGAGGTCGGGCGTTTATTCGCTGGCACGCCACGCATGCTCTTACCGCCAATTTTAATATCGCCCTGTGTTGGGTCAATAAAGCCACTGATCATATTCAAAATCGTTGTTTTGCCACAACCTGACGGGCCTAAGAAACTAAAAAACTCACCGGATTCTATTTTTAAATCGGTTTTTTGTATGGCGGTAAAATCACCAAACTGCATGACGGTATTGTCTAAGTGAACACTGCTATCCATATTTTCTCTCGATCTATTTTTTTATACAAAAAAGCCCCTTATGCCGAACAGCATAAGGGGCTTTGATTATTATGCGGACAAGTAACGGTCTTGATATTCATTGCGTAGCGCAACGTACCAAGGTTCTTGAATAGGCCACCACCAAAGATTCGCTAAATCTTCCTCAGTGTATGACTCTTGGAAGAATTTTTTTGTTTCCGGTGGTAATAAAGCATCGGCTCCCTTTGAGGTAGAGTTGTAACCTGTTGCTTTTACGAACATGGCGCCGGCCTCTGGCGTGTAGTACCAGTTAATAAACTCGTAAACCGAATCCACATTATTCGCATTTTTAGGAATAACGAAGCCTTCCATCCAAGCCAGCGCGCCTTCTTTTGGCGAACCATACGCAATCGGCTCGCCTTCAGACTGCAATTTAAACGCTGTGCTATCCCATGTTTGACCAATAATGGCGCCATTGGTACGGAAAGCACCCTGAGCTTCATTCTCTGTGGACCAGAATTGGGCAATCGCACTCTTGTTCTCAGCAGCCACCTTGAGAATGACATCAAAATTCGCGCGCATGGCTTTTTCGCTTCGATAAGACTCAAGCAAGGGATAAGGTAACTTACCTGCTTTTTCTAACCACAAACCAATCCCCACAAGAGCCGAATGACCACGCACTGTCACGCCACCCGAGTTTTCAGGAGACCACAAATCACCATAACTCAAGTTCTTTGGATCAACTTTTGCATACTCTTTATGGTAGGCGATCGCTTCTGTACCCCAATCAGAAGGAGCAAAATAGCGCTTACCGTTTACAACACCACCCACATCAGATCCAGCCAGAGCACTGTCTAAACAGCCATCCCAGTTGATTCTTTTTACATCCAGCGGTTGAACCAAATCATAATCCACATACCCTGGAACACGATCCACCGTTGGCATAATAATATCGAAGCCCGTGCCGTCTGTAGCGCGCAAGGAGTTCATCAATTCATCGTTTGTACCATAGGGCGTAAAGGTCGCATTGATACCAGTCTTGGCTTTAAAATCCGTTAGCATTTCATCGGTAATATAACCAGCCCACGCATAAATGCGCAGTTCTTTATTGGCCGCAATGGCTCTATTAATGGAAAATGGGGTAGCAGCAACAGCACCTGCAACAGAGGCACCTTTAACAAATTGACGACGTGATAGGGTCATGCTCGAGCTCCTTTTGAGATTATGATTGTTGTTTAAAACGACACATGGTTCTTTGAGGTTACCATTTTATTAAACGCTTGTTTAATATCTTTTAAGAATAGTGCATAAAAATGACATAAAAATGACCAATACTACTTTAGGTTAAAAACCGCTCAACAGATAAGGAAAAAGTGTACAAAATAAGGCATTAACAGCCCATTCCGTGAATCCCCCTATTGAGATGAGCCCAACGGCGCATCTGTCATATTTTCTTAACATTGCCCACATAGAGTAGCTGACATTGTAAAGTTTTGTGTATAAAGGGGCTGAATTGAAAATCTCTAATGTAAATCGTACTACCACGGTCAGTTACTTCATCATTGCAGGTATGTTGATCGCCCTCTTGCTATGGAGTCTAATGAAGTTCCGTGGCGCCTTTGAGCAAAGTGATACCTACACACAAGTGTGGTCTTATGCCTCCATCGACCTAACACAACAAATAGAAAAGTATCTATCCACTGGTGATGCGTCTATTCTGCAACCCACGCAAGAGTTCATCGACACCAGTATTCGCCCTGCACTTAACACTCTACCGAGCGACATAAGCGAACCGATCAACGCACAACTACTAGAGATAGAAACCAGTCTACAGTCCGACATTCTTGCCGCTGGCAAGCTATCTGGAGATCCCTTTGCGCTGATTGACAACAACGCACGCCAAATACTGCTCTCGTTGAATGATTTAGAACAGAAAATACAGCGCTTTTTAGAGGACAATAGCGCCCAAGCCGCGGCCCCTTATTTATTAACTCAAACCCGCCTATTTTCAGGTCTTGCCAATATAAACACTGCAAAAGATGACTATTTGGCAAATAGCACACCGCAAAACCAGACTGTGTTAGAGCAAGCGATAGAAACCTTCCAGTCGCATCTAGTCGATTTAAATGCACTCCCTATTCTCACCTTAGAGGATGCTGGCAATACCAGCACAGAGAATGATTTGTCTGCTCTAATGGGCTGGTCAAACACAGAAAGCAGCGCTCAAGAAGACCCCTTGGAAGAAGTCAAAACCGAGCTGTATTCTTGGTCCAATCGATATCTAAAAGATGTGGAAATCAGCCTTCAGAACATACAACAAGCCATTACAGCACAAGCGAAAGTGCGTAACTTAATTAGCCAACTCGAAACAACATTGAAATTAGGCACGCAAAGTATCCAAAAAAGCGCGGAAGCCACTCAGCAACAGACGCTGCTGGCTTTCTCCGTTTTCGTCATACTCATGGTGTTCACAACGATTACTGTGCACGTTTTTCAAAATCGGGTCGTCGTTAAAAGTGCCAAAGATTTGTATTCTGCCGTCAGAGACCTTGTCGAGCACCAAAGTATTAAAACGTTAACCGTGAGTAAGAACAAAAACGAGTTATCTGATGTCGCACATTATCTCAATCGGTATTTGGAACAAATTGCACAACAGCGCCAACAGAGAGACACAGAGCTCAACAATATATCGGTTTCTTTAAATGACATGTTGACCGCCTTTGGCCAGGTGCACGACCTGAGTATGGCGTCAAAGCAAGAACTCGACGGGACGCTAACCTTGTCTAATCAGGTTGAAACACTCGCAAGCAAAGCGGAAGTGAGAGCACAAGAAGTCGCCAGCTATGCTTCGGAGACCAATACCGCCATGACCCACAGTGTTGGTCAAGCTGCGTCTTTGGCCATTGCCAACCAAACGACTGTCGAGCGACTCACCAACAGCCAAAGCGCATTGATCAATTTAGAATCTTCGGTGTCAAACGCCTCGTCGATTGTCAGCGGCATAAAAGACATTTCTGAGCAAACTAATTTATTGGCTTTGAACGCGGCGATTGAAGCCGCTCGGGCAGGAGAACATGGAAGAGGCTTCGCCGTTGTCGCCTCGGAGGTGCGTAGCTTATCCAATCGCACTCAACAATCCTTAGAAGAGATTACGGAGATCTTTTCACTGCTCACCACCGCCACGGGCCAGTTGAAGAAAAACTTAGAACTGATCGAAAATGCCTCAACCGATCAGATCAGCCTGACACAAGCTCTTGGTCAATCTGCTCAGGATATTCTGGAAAAGTCGAAACAATCGACACATTTAGCGAAGAAAGCCACTGGCTATGCGGCAGAACAAAAATTGGGCATGAGTAAGCTCAATGCCGCGGTTGTCAAAGTCCGTGAACAAGCCAACGAATCGGAAACCTTCATGTTAGATGTAACAAAAAGCATCCAACAAAAAATTCAAGACATCACAACAACACTGGGCATCAAATAAAGCACGCGATTTTGATCATAAAAAAATCCAGCCGAAGCTGGATTTTTTTATGGGTCACTTATAACAAGACG
>CAZBUC010000133.1:0-6588 GCA_964494965.1 uncultured Maribrevibacterium sp. | reverse complement strand
CATCCCCGCCAATCCTAAAAATGTCATTGGATTCGCGCCAAAGTGAACAGCGAAACGACTCATTTCCGCCAAACTTCGAGTCATAATCATCGACATGGTATTCTCACCCACATTTAACGCTTTGGCCAAACCGCAGACGATTGCGTAAATATTCTTCAACGCCCCGGCCAACTCCACCCCTGTGCTGTCTTTATTTTCGTAAACACGAAAACTGGGCGACTTAAGCAATTCAATAGCCCGTTGCCGCACTTGATCGTTTGCACTTGCAATCACGGTACCTGTCATCTGGCCTGCCGCAATCTCTTTCGCCAGATTAGGACCGCTCAATACGCCAATTTTTTGTGTGACAGAATTTCTACGAAGCACATCACTCATTAGCTCAAAACGATTGGGATTAAAACCTTTTGTCGTACTTATGAGTATTTTATCGGCCGTTAACAAGGGCTCAATTCGCTGAACCACCTGCTCAAATGATTTTGAAGGAATGGACACGAATACCGTATCACTGTCCCGTATAGCTTGCTCTAAGTTACTGGTTGCAAGTAATTCTCTGTGCAGAGGCGCATCGGGCAAATAACGACTATTAAGCCCCGTTAAATTAATCTCTTCCACCTGCTCTTCGTTGCGCATCCATTGACTGACTTGATGGCCATTCTTCGCCATAATATTCGCTAAAGCCGTGCCAAAACTACCACCACCTAATACACACACTGAATGCTTCATAATGTCTGTTTCTCTACCATTATCGTCTTACGTTTTTAAGATGAACAACTGACTTCTAACGACTTGCCCCATGATGGCGGTCTTTGTGCCAAATATTCTGATTCTGGATGCTCTTCAAACGGATGATTAAGCACGTTTAACAAACGCCTAAAGGGCAAATAGTCTCCATGCTCTGCCGCTTGAATGGCGTCATGGGCCAAGTAGTTACGCAAAATAAACTTGGGATTAACTTGTAGCATTCGCTCACTGGTTTTTTGCCAATCTAGAAGCTGATCCAAACGAGCTGATTGGTACTTAACCAACCATTGGGCTAATCGATCCCTATCCACAACCTCATCAAGCAGGGTGTCAAAATGATCTTGCTTAATATGACTTAACAACCTAAAAAACACACTGTAATCGAGTTTTTCCGCTGCTAAAAGCGCCAACAAAGATGGCAGAAGATCATGAAGCTGACGCGAGCCATTCAGCCCCATTTTTTCCATCATCAAAGAATCATAGTGTGTTTGAAGCTCTGGCTCGTAGCATTGCAAAATGGCGATCAATCGATCTTTTTCTAAATGCTTTGAAAAGCAACGCATCAAACAATTAAGGTTCCATAAACCCACTCCCGGTTGACGGGAAAAAGCATATCGCCCCTCATGATCAGAATGATTACATACCCAATCAGGCTCATAATCTTCCATAAAACCATAAGGGCCATAGTCAATCGTTTCACCCGTAATAGAAAAATTGTCTGTATTCATTACGCCATGCTGAAACCCTAACGCTTGCCATTTTGCAATCATACGGGCTGTGCGTTTCACAACTTCGATTAACATGCTTTCTAACGGGGAATCTGTTGCTTGGCATTCGGGATAATAATGCGCCAAACAATACGCAATAAGTTGATCAAGTTCAGTCTGCTTACCTTGATAAAAAAAGTATTCAAAGTGACCAAAGCGAACGTGCCCTTGCGCAACTCTCAACAGCATGGCGCCAGCTTCAGGCGTTTCGCGATAGACGGCTTGACGACTGTCATACAAGGCCAGTGCGCGTGAAGAAGGGACAGACAAGGCCGTCATCGCTTCCCCCGCTAAATATTCACGAATGCATGAACGCAATACGGCGCGACCATCACCACGACGAGAATAAGGCGTTGGGCCAGCTCCCTTCATGTGCAAGTCATAAAGCAAGCCATTTGCACCGCGAATCTCACCTAACAAGACACCTCGACCATCACCTAGCTGCGGTGAGAAGCCACCAAACTGGTGACCTGCGTAAACCATACTGAGCGCGTCGGGAATGGCCGTATCGCCGCACAGTAAGGACTTTGTGACTGGGGATTTGATATCAACAGAAAGAAAAGCAGCAAGGGGCTGATTAAACTCAACCAATCGCTGCTCTATAAGTGGCTGGATTTGGGTTTTCGACGAAAACCCAGCACCCAAGTTTGCATAATTATGTTCTAATTTCATCTTATCTCACTGTGAAAGTAAGCGATGATTATTGAGACGTATTAACCATATATTCACAGCGAATACTCTCACCAACCACTCTTTCAATTTCTGGAATCATAAAAGAATCATCTTCGCTGGCAAAACTCACCGATTTACCGACTTCCCCCCCTCGACCAGTACGACCAATACGGTGCACATAATCTTCAGGGTCATCCGGTAGAGAATAATTCACAACCAATTCAACATTGTCGACATGAATGCCTCGCCCTGCGACATCCGTAGCAACCAACACCTGAATGATACCTTCTTTGAAGTTATTCAGTGTTTTAACACGCTTATCTTGAGCCACTTCGCCAGATAAAATAGCGCAGTTGATGTTAGCTTTGCGTAAACGCTCGTACAAATCTCGCGTTTCATCACGGCGATTAACGAAAATAATTGTTCTTTGACCACCATTTTCATTAATCAACTGCCTTAGAACTGGCCACTTTTGATCAGCTTCAACGGTGTAGATTACCTGGTCTATGTTTTGATTCGTTGCCTCTTTCGGGACCACAGACACTTCTTTTGGAATGTACGTCCACTGTTGCGCCAATGCTTGAATGTCTTTAGGGAAAGTCGCGCTAAACAGCATGGTTTGTCTAAGTTCTTTATGAGGCGTCATTCGAATAATGCTTTTTACATCGGGTATAAAGCCCATTGACAACATGCGATCAGCTTCGTCTAAGACAAGACATTCCACTTTGCCCAGCTGCACTTTGCGGCTACGAGCAAAATCCAGTAAACGACCCGGCGTCGCCACTAGAATATCGACATTTTCCGTTTCTAATGCAATTTTTTGCTTTTCATAGCTCAAGCCACCGACCAAGGTGACTACGTTAAGATGACAATTAGAGGTGAGTTTTACCGCTTCATCGGCAATCTGCAACGCTAACTCTCGTGTCGGGGCGATAATAAGTCCACGGGCAAAGTTATTGGGTCTTTTTTCTTCTAATGGGTAATCTAGAAAATCACTAATCATGGCCACTAAAAATGCTGCCGTTTTACCGGTACCCGTTTGGGCTTGACCAATGATGTCATAACCTTGCAGCGTCATTGGCAAAGTCTCAGCCTGAATCTCACTGCAATATTCGAAACCCATTTCAGCAATCGACTTTAATACACGGTCAGGTAAATTTAGGTCATGAAAACGCACCTTGCCTTCCAATTCGGGAACAATAAAATCGTCAATGGACCACGCCTTAGCTTGAGGCTTTTTAGGGGCGATGGTTTCCTCTGCAGTGTGTTCTACCCCAGTGCTTGCAGATGCCTCAATCGTATTTTCCTCATGACTTCTAGGACGTTTGCTCGGACGACGCGTACGCTTTGGTTTTGATGTGGCGGTTGATTGTGTTTCTTGAGTTTGGTTTTCCATATTGGAATCTATACGCTTCTATTGTTTTTTAAAGTGAATGTTCTATCGGGAGAGTGTACCTAATTGATGAGGCTTTATCACCCGCTTTGTTGCTGCACCCTTACAACACGCTACAGGTACTGATAGGGCGGCAGACTATTTATCAACTGAGAGCCATAACGCTTGGTGAGTAAACGCTTATCTAAAATATGTATCTCGCCCTTATCTTGCTCACTTCTCAGTAAACGCCCTGTCGCTTGAACCAAACGCAATGACGCATCTGGAATAGTAATTTCCATAAAGGGATTGCCGCCACGCTGCTGAATCCATTCCGCCAAGGTCGCTTCCACAGGGTCATCGGGCACAGCAAAAGGAATTTTGGCAATATAAACACAAGTTAAGTAGTCGCCAGGCAAATCCACCCCTTCAGCAAAGCTGGCCAATCCCAATAAAAGACTTCCCTTACCTTCGTCAATACGAGCCTTGTGGGAGTCTAAAATAACACGCTTAGACTGCTCGCCTTGCATTAATAGAATATCCTGCAATCCTGCAGCAAGGGATTGCGCCACCTCTTCCATCTGACGACGTGACGAAAATAACACCAAGCTGCCTTTTTGCGTATTCACATGGTCATTAAGATAGCCAATGATCTCGGCGGTATGCTGCTCGACTCGGTTGGGTTCATGCGCCATATTAGGTACCACAAGGCGTCCATTTTTTTGAAAATCAAAGGGGCTTAATACGCGTAAATACGCGCTATCGCGAGGCACTCCAGAACGCATATTAAAACGATTAAACTGGTTCAACGCCGTCAGTGTGGCAGAGGTGACTACAGCACCATAACACTTATCCCAAAGTTGTTGACGCAGTGTGTTCGCAGCCAGTATCGGTGAACCACCCAATTCAATGTCTTGCTCCATCCCTTGCCCCGATAACACCAACCAACGGGCATTGGGCGGATAAGCCTGGTCATCCACCGCGCAATACAATTGCCACAAACCAATACTCTGCTCTAAACGCCCAAGTATTACCCCCAAAATAGGCTGCCAAGTTTCTGCAATCTCTGGTGTTACGCCCATTCCTTCATTCTGCTTGGTTTTCTTACATTCGTCCTGAATACTCTCAATGCTTTTAAACAACTTTTGATAAGCGGTTTGCAAACTGTAAGCAAGCTGCCTAAGCTCATCGGGAATGACACCAAACTCAAAGCGATGCTGATTATTGTCTTTATCCAATCCCAACCCCTGGATAAAGGGTGCCAGCCCTTGCTGGGCATACTGGATAAAATTGACGATACTCTGGATTTGCTGTGGAATCTTGAGCAGTAACTGCCCTGTTAGACTGACGTCATCGGTTAATGATTGCTTAAGATTGACCAAATTTTTCTCCAATTGGCGCAACCAAGTGATGCTTTGCTGTAAACGTACCTCATGGCGAAAATGACCGATCGCTTTATCAGGCAAATGATGACCTTCATCAAAAACATAAATCGTTTCTTTTGGTGGCGTTAGTATCGCCCCCCCACCCAAAGATAAGTCAGCCAGCACCAAATCATGGTTGGCCACAATGACATCAGCCACTTCTATTTCGGCTCGCGCTTTAAAAAATGGACAGACAGAGTAGTTTGCACAGTTCCGATTGGTACATTGCTGATGATCTGTTGTTAAACGCCGCCAATCTTGGTCACGAATGATACCCGACCAGTTGTCTTTGTCGCCATCCCAATCACCCTTTGACAGTGCCGCATCCATCTCTTGATAAAGCACGGTATTGATATCATCTGACTGCAAGTGTTGCTCAAAAAGCCCAGCAAACATATCTTCCATAGCGTGCTCTTCGGAGCTCAAAAAGCCTTCTAGGTTATTCAAACACAAATAACGTCCACGCCCCTTCGCCAAAGTGTATTTGAATGTTAATTCAGTATGTTCAAGTAAGTTGGGGAGCTCTTTGTGAAGAATTTGCTCTTGCAAAGCGACGGTTGCCGTGGAAATAACCAAGGTAAGACCACGCGCTTTGGCTACCGGAATGGCAGCAAGACAGTAAGACAAGGTTTTACCTGTGCCCGTGCCCGCTTCGATGACAGCCACATGACTTTCACCCAACCGCTCTCCCTCAGAACCCTGCTTGATATTCCCTAAGGTGCGTGCGATGGCACCAATCATTTGTCGCTGGCCCGATCTCGGTTTATGAGACTTCGCGTCTAAAGAAGCACGGTAAGCACGCTGTATTTGTGTTTTTAGTTCATCTGAAAGCATTTAAGTCATTGAGTATCGTTAATAATGCTGTATATAATAACAGTTACTGTATAAACAACCAGATGCCTTATGATTAAATTAACCAAACGACAATCTGACGTTCTAGAAACCATTCGCGAATTTATTTGCGAAACAGGATTTCCACCAACGAGAGCAGAAATCGCTCGTCGACTTGGGTTTAAATCCCCTAACGCGGCAGAAGAGCACCTTAAAGCCCTGTACAAAAAAGGGGCCATTGAAATGCTGTCAGGGGCCTCTAGAGGAATACGCCTTGTAGACACGCCCCCCATTGACGAAACAAAAGAAGAACTTGGCTTACCCGTTATTGGTAAAGTGGCTGCAGGCTACCCTATTTTAGCGCAAGAAAATATTGCTTCTCGGGTAAATATTCCCGCTTCCATGTTCTCTCCAAAAGCCGACTATTTCTTATCGGTGTCGGGAACCAGCATGAAAGATGTTGGCATTATGGAAGGCGATTTGTTGGCCGTTCATAAAACCAGCGAAGTACGAAACGGTCAGATCGTCGTGGCTCGAATTGGCGACGAAGTGACCGTAAAACGCTTTGAGAAAAAAGGCAATATTGTGCGTTTAATGCCTGAGAATACAGCGTTTGATGACATCATCATCAACCTTGAAACAGAAGAATTTGCGATAGAAGGCTTATCTGTTGGCGTCATTCGACAAGGTCTTTAGAAAAAACACACTCCTTTATGTTTAAACGTAAAGGAGTGTGGAAATAACTAACAATGGCATTTAATGCATTAACATCTAATGCAAC
>CAZBUC010000132.1:1454-6610 GCA_964494965.1 uncultured Maribrevibacterium sp. | reverse complement strand
AGGGTCTTGTCAGACCCTGTGGCGCCACCAGATCCTGCACAAAAAACAACATTGCTCACACCATCAAAAGCGGCACTAAAATCCCCTTCTAAATCCACTTCCATGATCGCCAGATGACTGCCAGCAATAGGTTCAAGTTTTGCTTTATCTCTCACTAAAGCCCTAACAGGCTGATCCGTTTCGGCCAAGGCGGTGGTGAGCATTTTTCCAATCTGACCACTTGCACCAATAATCAATGTCTTGTTCATAACGCCTCTCCTTAATGAAAGTTGAGAAAAATAACCTTGATCCTGCTAAGCCTTTTCTTCGTAAAAGCTTAATCACTTTTAGGGTGAACCCTGATTAATGTCTTACCTACACTATATAGGCGTCGCGTTAAGATAAAACCCTGTCCTGTTGGCTTTCATATTTGCTGGATATTGGCTGGCGATTCTTGATGAAAAAGAAAGGAAGTATGATATCTAGGCTCTTTAGAGGACCGCGGCCAATACAGACAAGGCGACATTGTGTAGTTTAATTCGTCGGGACGTTGTTCAAGCTTATAAATAACGGTATTCTTGGCATATAGATCACTAGGAAATTTTTATCGTACCCGTGGCGTTTAAAGTGTTACGCAACAAGAATTTTCTCAACAGTCTCCCTTTAGATTGAAAAGTAAGCGACTCCTATGAATGACTCTAACAGTATACCGATTGTTCAAATCCATTCTGATCCAATCAAGAATGGCAATAAATTTGTTAACGATAAAGGCATTACCGCCATTAAAAACGGCATTAAAGCGACCAGCAAAGAAGCTCAAGAGCGCTTGAAAAAGCCTTCTTGGCTTCGCATAAAAATGAAAGATGGCGGTGTTTACAACACCACGAAAAAGATCGTACACGAGCACAAACTCAGCACAGTATGTGAAGAAGCCATGTGCCCAAACATCAGTGAGTGCTGGAATTCAGGCACCGCGACCATCATGCTAATGGGCGATACCTGTACCCGTGCTTGTCGTTTTTGCGCGGTTAACACAGGCAACCCAAAAGGCTGGCTCGATGAAAATGAAGCCAAGAACACCGCCGAATCGGTTAAACTGATGGGGCTTAAGTATCTAGTACTGACCTCAGTAAACCGGGACGATTTAGACGACGGTGGTGCCGGTCATTACGCTGAAGTGGTAAAACGCGTCAAAGCAGAAAATGCCGATGTATCAGTAGAAGCGCTCACACCCGATTTCCAAGGGGATTTAAAGAGCATAGAAACCGTCGTTGACAGTGGCATATCCGTTTTTGCTCAAAACGTAGAAACAGTGAAAAGACTGACCCACCCAGTTCGGGACCCACGTGCCACTTACGAGCAAACCCTCGCTGTATTAAAACACGCGAAAGAATACAAGCCAGACGTACTGACCAAAACCAGTATCATGCTAGGCCTAGGTGAAACAGAAGAAGAAATCATAGAAGCGATGGATGATTTACGCGCTGTAAATTGTGATATTTTGACGTTTGGTCAATATCTAAAGCCAACGGAACATCACCTCCCCGTTATTCGATACGTCACGCCCGACGAGTTTGACAAATATCGCCAATGGGGCCTTGATAAAGGCTTCCTTGAAGTCGTTTCTGGAGCACTTGTTCGTTCTAGTTATCGTGCAGAGCAAGTTCTCATGAAGAACAACGTCGGCTTAGGCACTGCTCAAAAGTAACGAAATTGCGAAATTGGGGTCTTCATCTGACCCCACACGCCCTAATAGAGTCAATAGAAACGCCAATGTTATTTTTCAGTTTTGGCAGGACCTCTACCTATAAGCGATAATTCGCATCTGCTGCGAGTTAGACACGAAAAAGCCCACATCAGTGGGCTTTTTCGTGTCTGTCGTTTAGAAGTCTGTGAAACTTAGTTGAGCGATTTGGTATATGCGGACGACTTGGCCTAAGCCACTGCAAAATTAACAGGATGAACATTGTCTAAATTTAGATGTTGTTTGGCTTGCCAAAGATCGTAGGCATCTTGCATGGCCAACCAGCTTTCTGGTGTTCTGCCAAGCGCTTTAGACAAACGTAATGCCATTTCAGGCGACACCGCGCTCTGCCCTTTCAGGACACGACTTAACGTGGACGAGGCGACATCCAATTGCTTGGCCAAAAAGCGGCAACTCAAACCCGCTGGCTCAAGATAAACGTCATAAATAAATTCGCCTGGGTGCGGAGGGTTGTGCATATTCATTAGTGATAATCCTCATAGTTGAGAATGTAAGCATTACCATCAATAAACTCGAAAGTAATACGCCAATTCCCGTTCACGGTAATAGACCAAATACCATCTCGATTGCCCTTCAAAGGGTGCAAGTTGAAGCCAGGTAAATTGATATCATCAATCTCATGGGCGGTATCAATGGCAGCAAGTTGCATACGTATTTTACGCTGATGCTTTGCTTGAATACCGGAAACGCTTCCTGTTTCGAAGTATTTCTTAAGGCCTTTGTGTTTGAATGTTTTGATCATAAAAGAAGTGTAGCGTGGTGCGCATCAACAATCAATACAAAGCCCACATTAGTGGGCTTTGCTTTTGCAGATTGGAAAGGCCGGCGTTTTTCAAGGTAGTTGTCGCCTAAAATAATTAGGCAGCGGCTTTGGTGCCGGTGAAGCCCATGGCCAAGAAGACGAAGCCGTAGCGGGTGATGCGATACATAGGGCGAGTCTTGTCTTGTTCATCTTTGTATTCGGCCAGCTCAAAATTGAGCGCGCTAAATTCAGCACTGCATTCAAGGCTTTCTATTTTGCGTAAAACGTTTCTATGATGTTTGCCAAAACATTTGGCGAGATCGGTCGAGGTCGTAGTGATTTGGTTATTGATGATTTGTACAACGGTTGCGTCAATGCTTGAGATCATGTCCATAGCCATGTTTGGCCTCCTGTGTATGAAGTTGACCACCTCGTGAGGTACTAATCTCAGTAAGGTGGTGGATCTAAATCAGGTTAGTACTACCGCCACAGGAACGGCCAACCCGAAGGTTGCCCAACAAAGACCCACCATAACAGGCAAATCTCGGCCACAAAAAAACACGCTCTGCGTGTTTTAGGCCGCTGTGAAAACGGGGTTCGAATCCCGGCACTGGATTTTGCCAGTGCAAGGAGAGTGTTAGATCAAGATTCGGGTGGGGTCAATGGTTCTAAAATCTCTTCGATTTTTTTCTTAACATTTTCTATCTGAACTAAACTTGCTCTATAAGATTTTATTGAATTTTGAAAATCATCAATTTTTATTTCACATTTGGATAAATAATCAATAAAATTTAATTTATTTTCTTTATAAGTTTCTTCATAAAAATCAAAACCAATAAAGCTTTTAGCTCCACCTCTTTTAATATTTTCAATAGAGGCAATAATCTTATCATCAAAGCTGAAGCTTTCATCACCTTCAAAAACGTCATTGAAATTAATTTCAGAAAATTCTAATGCGATTTTTTTTAACCTTTTTAACTCTTCTACTTCTTTATCATCACGAGAAATAGATTCATTTAAAAAATCCAGCATCACTTTTACGCTATCTTTAAATATATCTAAAAGATTATTAAAAAATATCATAGAACCATTAAAAGCTGAAACATAACTGAAACAAATCTTAACCAGTTCAGGAAAAATCTCAAACTGAGCTTCTACCCAATACTGATCCAAACAAAAATGTCCTTCTAAAGTCATTACATTTTCTGGCCTTAGTAAGCCACTTGAAATAATGAATTTTATTTCATCAGTATAATTACTTTCATTTGCAAACAAGAATACAATTAGGTACGAATACTCAGACTCTTTAACAAAACCTCTAAAAAAATCTGAATAAAATGAAGCTTTATCACCTAAAACGCTTGAATTCATACATATAAGACGAGCAATACTAGATAAGTTTTTAATATATTCATTATTTTTGCTATAGTATTTATGAAAATTCTCATATGAATATATTTTTTCATAATCATAAAACTCATCAAAAAGTAATGTGAGGCTTTTAGTTGCACTGGAATCATTAGAATCACTAAGAACTTCCTCTGTTTTTAAAGTTTTATAGTATGCATATAGCTTAAAAAATGTGCTCTCGAACTGCTGGATCTGTATAGATTGAAATTGTGAACCCATTACTTCTTTTTGACCAGCTAACTCATCACCCTGCCGCTTGTATTCCTTCCTTGCTAGCTCTAGTTCTTCCATCTGCGCTTTCAATGTTTTGTTCTGCATGACGATGGTTACGATCAGACCAGCAAACGCCAGCCCAGAGAAGAGTGATGACAAGATGCCGAAGCTGTCGCCAAGGGAAGCAGCTTTACTAACGCTCCATTCACTTATTGGCCAAGATACATAGACGAGGAAGCCCAAATAGCCTAAAACGAAAGTCACTATAAAACCAAAAGATAGCCAAATAACGAGCTTGAATGATTCTTTCGGCTTTTCATCGGTCGTTTCTATAAGAGCTATGCTTTTTTCTGTTGTCATTGATTCTTCCTTGAAGGGAGGTTGTGATATGTTTGATGATATCACTTATTTACACATTCCAAGCACTTAAGGACAAGACTAATGGCACAACCTAGCGATACATATGAGCTACCAGAAGACCTATTTGGGCGTGAAGCTATAGCCGAGAAGATAAAAGGTCTATTGGAAAGTGATATTGATTTGTCTCCTATGGTGATCGATGGCGACTGGGGAATAGGTAAAACCGTTTTCTGCCATCGACTTATAAACAAGATAAAAGCATCAAATAAGCTGAACTGCGTCTATATAGATGCCTTTAGAGCTGACCATGTCGATGATCCACTAATCACAATCATCTCTGAAATCGGCAAAATGGTTGTAAAAAAAGAAGGTAAACGAAAACTAGATTCCTTTATTTCTAATGCGAAACCATTTCTACGTACCGCAACTAAGACTTTAGGCAAAGCTGCTGTATCAATTGCATTGAAACAAAGCACTGATGACATCGCTGAAGGTTACGATAAAGAAGTAGAAGCCTTAGCTGGTGCGAGTATTGATGCCTCTATTGATCTTATAATCCGAGATAAAATCAATGCAGAAAAAAATCTAGACACACTTCATCAAGCACTTAAAGAAGTTACCAAGAAAAAGGAACTTGTCATCCTTATCGATGAACTTGATCGCTGTCGCGCTACCTTCGCCATAGAT
>CAZBUC010000132.1:0-1444 GCA_964494965.1 uncultured Maribrevibacterium sp. | reverse complement strand
AGATATGCTTGAAACGATAAAACATGCCTTCTCTATTCCAAAAGTTAAGATTGTTATCGTCACAAATGCTGGTCATTTAGAAACAGCTTTTAGACATCGATATGGAGGCAGAGAGAACACAAAAAGCTATTTCGATAAATTCTATGAATATAAATATACACTTCCTTCAGAAAAAATGGAGGGGCAAGAAAATTCATACCGAACAAACCTTAACTCATATGTTTATTTCAAGCATTTAGCAACTAAAAATGACAAGATTAATTTTTTCAATATTGAAGACAATCTATTTTCAAATGGATTTGAAGAACTTATAAATCATAACAATATAAGTTTAAGACAAATAAAATCCATCATAAAAAACATTGAAATAATAAATCACTTTAATCAAGACTTATTTAATAAACGAGTAGAATCAAGCCCTACAAACCTAACTATTCTATTAGCTACTTATCTATATACAAAAGATCCAAAATTAGTCCAAAAAGTATATCAAAGAAATAAAATAAGAAGCTCAATTGATAGACATTTGATTTCTAATATATTCCATCCTTTTAAAAAAATAAACATCCCTTTTACACCCATCGAAGCCATAATATATATAGTTGATAGTGATCTATTTGTAGAAGAAGAAGAAGAAGAAGAAGAAGAAGAAGGAGGTTTAAGAGACCAAGTGCTTCATAAAGCGGCAACTGCTTTAGGATCTAATTTTTCTGATGTAAGAGAGAACGCGCTAAATTTGTTCATGGATGTTTTTTATATACTGCAACTCAATTTTGCACCTGAAGAATAAAAATATGAATGGTTTATATTTAACCAGCATTTTTAATTTTACTTATCAGACCTCTTCACTCGCCGCCACGGTACACCTGTATCCTGCTTTGCTGTCGCCTCGTGCGGTGACTTTGTCGATGGACCAGTTGCCTTTCATTTCGGGTGGGAAGGTGTCGTTTAGGGTGAGGATGCCTTCTGCGACGAGTTTGGGGTTGCCTGGTAAGTCGAGTGTGACGCTGGTGCCTTGGCGTTGGCTTTTGATGAGGTCGTCTTGGCAGGCTTGTTGGGCGGTGGTTGGGTTGTCGTAGCTTTGGCGTAGTTTCTTATACGGTGCGGTGCCGACTTGTACGGTGTGTTCTTCCCCTGTGTTGTTGTTTGTCCAGTTGGCTTTGACGCCGGTGATGGCGCTTCGGCTGGGTCGGTCGAGCTGGCAGTTGATGAATTGCCCTTCGCTCGGTTTGTTCTGGCTCGGTACACCAACGACGACGGGCGGGATGGCTTGCCCTGTGATGGTCTTCACTTGGCCGCGTTTGGCGAGCACGTACAGGTCGTTGACGGGTTTGGCGATGGCGTCCCGTTCCCGTGCGATGCGGGTTAAAAAGGCGCTGTCGGTTTCGTCGGTTTGGTCCATGTGCTCGAGGAGGACGCTTTCAAACTCTTTGGCCACTCTTGG
>CAZBUC010000131.1:0-6615 GCA_964494965.1 uncultured Maribrevibacterium sp. | reverse complement strand
GCAGCTGCCATTTTTATTCACCCTACCAAGATTCTTAGGCGTTGAGGGGGTATGGCTGGCCGTGCCTTTGTCAAATGTTGCGTTCACTTGTATTGTTCTCCCCATGTTGCTGATTAGCTTAAAAGGGCTAAAAAAAGCCTATCGCACGGAGTCTACAGCGATAATGGGAGCGCAAACCTTAGTTCAAAAATAAGCCTGCCAAGATAAAAAAAGCGTTGGACCGTCCTCAGTAAACGGCCCAACGCGTCAGTCGATTAGGCTAGACGCACAAGCGGCGTAGATAAGATTTGAGGTGTTTGAGTACCTTGTAATTGATCGATATTCGCCACACTGGCTTGCACTTGATCGCCATCCGTTAACAAGCCGAAACGCACCACAAAGTGTTTCGATTCGCCAGCGGCAATCGTCGGCACCAAACCTAACTCGCGCTGATAAGCACGGTTGTAAGCAAAGCTAGTACCGGGTTCAATGCCCACCACATAACCTTGTTCCAGTGTGTCCGTGTTTTTCCATATGGTTAACACTGGCAAGGTATCGGTTTGATAACTGACTTCTATGCCACAACTCGCGTTGGCGTTATGTAACAGAGCATAAGAAAAACCTTTCTCGTCACTAATCGGGCGAATATTAAACACCATTTCATCAAAATCTTTGGTTGGTGCGGGCATCTGATTCCAATCGTGCAAACCACCAGCGGCATAGTCATTAAACGGCGACAGTTCCGCTATAGGAACATGCAGTTGCGCGCCTTGTTCCAAAATCGGCTGGGCAAAGTTATTGTGATAAATAGCTTGGTATTCGCGCGGATAACTGCCTTTGTTGGCCAGGGTATCTTCTACCAATAAATACGGCTCATCTGGCGTTAATGATAACGCCGTTTGCAATTCAAAATTGGTGAACTTAAAACGCTTTTCATCGACTCGACCACGTAAAGTCACCCGATAAGGCGGCACTTGCTCAACTTCTAAAATTACTTCGTCGGCAGGTGTATTTTGAATACGACCGTGCAATGTCAAAAACTCGTCGCCGTCTTGACCAGGATGCCCTGCCCACTGATAACCACAACGTACGATCATCTCGTTAAAACCGTCTAACCAGCCCAAGCCACCAGACGCTTCTTGATTCACGAAACTAGGATGAACCACCTCTTTCACAGGAGAATCCCAACCAAAGCGCACACCGTTTCTGACCACATCAAGCACTGCCATGCCTCGAGTTGGCACAACACGAACCACTGAGTCGCCGATGGTCAACGTAATCAGACGCGAACCGGTTTGCTTACCGCCCATCAAACAGGTTTGCTGAACATGAATAGGCACATCTTTCGGCAATCCCATTAACTCGGCAGACAGCGATAAATTGCCAACATCAATCTGTTGTTGATGACTAAGAAGAACAAGTTGAAACATACGTTAAGCTCCTAAATTTGTGTCTATATTACCTGACTCAAAGCACGGACACGATAAGTCCGCAACAGATAAGGATCATTAAACACGGCTCAATAGCCGTCTAAAAGGTGTTAAAGACATTGGCGGGAAGAAGGATACAGTGTCATGAGGACATTAAAGACGAGGCATTGGGTACAAAAAGACACTTGATACCAACGCATGTTTAATACTACTGTCTTATAATTATTGTTTCTTAATGAATGTCGCCCCCGCTTACACAGATCAATTGAGGTTGTTATGAAGTCACCGTTGAGGATACATCAACAAATTAATATGGGTTTAGCCGCCATTCTCTTGCTTGCGCTAGCCAGTATTTTTTTAGTCATTGAATTTAAAGTCAAACCCGACTTGACCGCTGAAAGACAGCGACAAATCTCCGTCAACCAACAAGCGTTAAATGAATTACTCAGCGCCCAATTAGACAAAATCCAACTCCTAACCAGTACGCTCGCACTGGCCAGCACTCAGTTACCAAAAGATGAAGCCTTATTCAAGAAGGTGTTTCCAGACATCATCAATAATCACGGTGACACCAGTATTGCGGGTGGTGGTATCTGGCCAGAGCCTTCGGCCTTTACTCAAGGCACGGAACGTCGAAGCTTTTTCTGGGGCCGCGATGGTTCAAAAATGTCTTATCTAGACGATTACAATGACCCTACCGGATCCGGTTACCATAATGAAGGCTGGTACACCGTGGGTAGAAACAGCACCACCAAAACCTGTGCGTGGTCAGAAGCGTATATAGATGCTGTCACTGGCATTCCTATGGTGACCTGTACCATTCCAATGAAAGCCAACAATCAATTCACTGGCGTCGCGACCGTAGACATGATGTTGGATGGGGTAACCGAGACACTGGAACAATACGGCACAGAAAACCAAGGCTATGTTTTTGCGATCGATCAAACAGGTCAGGTGTTAAGCTTTCCAAAAGGGGAAGTCAGCTTGGTTAAAAACGATGGCAGCATGCTGACATCGACGGAACTGGGCAATCAACTTGCTTGGTTAAAGCCCGCATTAGGTAAAGTGACTCAGTCAGGAAAAATTGTGACTTTGGACCACGACGGGATTCTAGGCGGCGAAGCGTACGCCAGCCTTTTCCAACACCCCCAAACAGGCTGGACTGTCGGCTTAGTCGTGCCCAAAGCACGTATGACGGAAATAGCACAAAGCATGGGGCTTTTCCTGATGCTGGCGGTTGGTGCTTTACTGGTGATTGTTTTTGTCATCGCGGCACTCTTCTTCCGCGGTTTGTTGGGTAAAATTAATCAAACCACGAAACAAATCAATGAGCTCGCAGAAGGCGGCAGCACGAAAGCGCTGGACATTGAAAAATTAAATGAGTTGGGAGATTTGCGCCAAGCGGTGAACGCTTACGCGGACAAACTCAAAAATTTGCTGGAGCAAATCCACAAAGAATCCGCCAACTTAGTGGGTGATGCGGGTCGATTGAGTCAATTTAGTAACGACTTTTTACACAAAGCAACCAGCCTGAGTGATGAAAATACCACCTTGGCGGCGGCAACCGAAGAACTGGGTGCAACGTCTCGTGACGTGGCCATGTATGCTAACGAAACCAAGGAGACGGTGGAACGCATTCACCAAGACGTTCGCAGCAGTGGTAAAGAGATGAATACCGTTATCGAGACCATGCGCTCGTTAACCAAAGCCATGACACAAGCGCAAACCAATATTCTCAAATTGGACGAAGACAGCCGTCGAGCAAACGGCATGTTGGGGGTGATTCGTGACATCGCTGAGCAAACCAACCTCTTAGCACTCAATGCCGCCATCGAGGCCGCTCGTGCTGGCGAGACAGGTCGAGGCTTTGCCGTGGTAGCCGATGAAGTACGTAACCTTGCGGCGAAGAGTGAAAGCTCTGCCGTAGAGATTGAACAGGTACTAGGGCGCTTGCAAGTGGCCTCGAAAGAGTCGGTTAGTTCCATGGAGCTAGGCCAGAGTGAAACCGAGCGCGCGGTGGCGACAGCGGAATCCACAGCGGCTCACTTACAGCAAGTGGTTGACGCCTTCTCACAAATTACCGATCAGGCCACTCAGATCTCTGTGGCCGCCGGCGAGCAGCAAAAAGTCTCCCAAGACCTCAGCATGTTCGTGTCTCGACTGCAGGAACTGACTGGCAGCAATGCCACAGACTCCAGCGAGCTTAGCCGAATGAGTCAAGAAATAGACGCCATTGCAAAACGCCTAAACGCACTCAAATAAGCGTTTAGCCGGCACGAAAAAGCCATGATGATTGCGGTCATCATGGCTTTTTTATGACGTCAAAAAAGCACACTTACAGAAAACGCCAAAACCTCGCCACTAAACGATGCATTGGACGACGATAGGGCGGCCTTAGCAGCGCAAGTAGATTCCTACCTCGTTTATGCAGCACAGATTTGCCATGGGAAAAGGTCCGAAAGCCTTCCTCGGCGTGATACACACCCATGCCAGAAGATCCTATGCCTCCAAAGGGCAAATCAGCTTGCGCGACCTGAATCAGCGTATGGTTAATCACCAAGCTGCCGCTGGCAATCCGTTCTTCACAGCGCCGTTGATCTTCCGCCTGCTGGGTAAATACATACATGGCCAGAGGGCGTGGCCGCTGATGAATATAGGACAAGGCTTCTTCCATATCCGAATACAACAAAATCGGTAACAAAGGGCCAAAGATTTCGTCCTGCATAACGCGTAAATCATCCGTTGGCTGATGCAACACATGCAAAGCCAATTTGCCATCGTTGTATGCCGGGCCCTGTGGCATGAGATTGTCGCACTCAACCCCTTCGGCTCTGGCTTCCTCTAAATAGCCTTGTAAGCGGTCAAACTGACGGAGGTTAATTAAACTGGTGTAATCTGGACTCAAAACGCCCTCAGGATAATAGTCGGCAAGCTCCTGCTTAATGTAATCAACCAAGTCTTGTTTTTGATCTTGATGACAAAACACATAATCTGGCGCGACGCAGGTTTGACCGGCATTTAACAGCTTGCCAAATACCAGTTTTTTCGCGGTATCTTTTAAATCAGCAGACGGCGCCACCAGCAGCGGGGATTTCCCCCCTAATTCAAGCGTCACAGGCGTTAAGTTTTCCGCGGCATTACGCATTACTATTCGCCCGACCGACGTGGACCCAGTGAATAACAGATGATCAAAGGGTAACAAGCTAAAAGCATTGGCAACGTCGGCGCCCCCTTCGACCATTTCCAGCCAGTTTTCTCCTAACGAACGGTCTACAATGTCACGCAGTACTTTATTGGTCTCAGGACAATATTCCGACACCTTGAGCATCACACGATTGCCCGCTGCCAAAGCACCAATTAACGGTCCAAGGCAAAGCAGTACAGGGTAGTTCCAGGGCGAAATCACCCCAACCACCCCTTTAGGCTGGTATACCACCTTAGCACTCGCTGGTAAGGTGCTGAGATGAACACGGCGTTTGGATGGCCTCATCCATTGCTTAAGATGTCGCTTGGCGTGTTTTATTTCGCCCATGGCGGGCACCAGCTCCAACAACCGAGACTCTTCCTGCGCACGATGGCCAAAGTCTTTTTGCAAGGCGGCGAGCAATGGCAGCTCAGAGCGCAACAAAGCCACTTCCAAGCGTTTAAGACACTGCAAACGCTCTTCTAGCGTGGGCATGCTATGGCGTTGAGCCAGACTTTTCAGTCGCGCAAAAGCCTGATGCATTTCTTCATTTTGGTAAGAAAGCGTGACCGCCATTTTCACCTCGCTATTGAATTTGATTCACGGTTTGAGTGTGGGTTGTCTACACTATTAAGTAATACAGACAAATAAGTAATACAGACAAGGTTTAGCAATGAAAACACTATCTAACAATAATCAGCGAATAACAACGACCTCTTAACCGCGATATTGTCAAATAACGATAAACGTTAAGGAGCACACCATGGCAACCATTTTATGTTACGGCGATTCTCTGACTTGGGGCAGTATCCCCAACGGTGGGCGCTACCCAGAGCACCTACGCTGGCCTACCATGCTCAATGTCCTACTGGGTCAACAACATCATGTGATTAATTTTGGCTTACCAGGCCGTACCACACTCTGGAATGATCCCTTTTTAGAGGGGCGTAATGGCTTGTCGTATTTGCAAGCCGCCCTAGAAACATTTGGCCCAGTCGACCTGCTCATTCTTATGTTAGGGACCAATGATTTGAAGCGGCATTTTAATGTAGGCGCCTACGAGGCCTCGAAAGGCGTCGAAAAACTGATTGAAAAGTCAAGAATGCCAAATACTTACGATTTTGCGCCGCCATCTGTGCTGGTGATTGCGCCGCCAAATATTTTATCCCCAACTGGCACAGTGGCGGAAAGCTTTGCCGGCGCCATGGAAAAATCCCAGTCTTTTCACCAGTATTATCAAGATATTGCGATTCGCAACCAGTGCTTATTTCTTAATGCCGCTGGGGAAGTAGAACCCAGCACGCTAGACGGGGTTCACCTTGATGCCCAAGCCAACCAGCAACTGGCTAACGCGATACACGCTATCATTGCGAATAATATCTAGATAACACGATGTTTTATATGGCTTTTTTTTGATCAAAAAAGATGTAACTCGCCTACTTCCAAAACATGAAAAACACATGATGTTAAAAAGACACAAAAATAAGGCCATTTTTGGCGTTTTAAGGTATTGACAAAATCAGCGATAGCCGACGTCGGAAAGAAACCCAACACAATTTGTATAAAATACAGACGGATACTGATAAATGGGCTTTTTTTTACAGCCCAATCTATGCTATAGAATTTTGCTACACATACTTATCCACAAGCGACTAGCGCCAACACGACTGCCTTATTATTCGCACTCAACCCAATAAAGAGTCGCTAACATCAAGCATTTTTACTCTGTATGCTCTTTTTAGGGGATATTTGCCTCTCGTAATTGATACGTGTTTGAGTATGATGATTTGACACAAATAAAAGACATAAAAGGGAAAAACAATGAAAGTCAGCTTCATCGGACTGGGCACCATGGGCTACCCTATGGCGGGGCATGTGAGCAACGCTGGACACAGCGTGGTGGTCTACAATCGATCCACACACAAAGCGCAACATTGGTGTGAAGAATACCAAGGCACCTTCGCAGCCACGCCAGCGCTTGCCGCACAATATGCCGAAATAGTCCTAACCTGCGTCGGCAAT
>CAZBUC010000130.1:0-6642 GCA_964494965.1 uncultured Maribrevibacterium sp. | reverse complement strand
ATCGAACTGAAAACTTTGATACAAATTTTCCAATTGCTGTAGATGGCTCAGGGCAATCACCTCTTTTTTGGCCAGCTGATCCAACACACCACGCACGCCTTTTTTGTAGCCCATTTCGGCAAACGCCATCAGTTCACGCACACTTTCGTGGTCTGGAATCGCGGTTGCTGATGGTTCTTTTGACACGTCTTGGTAAGCTTCTTCATTACTGGTAATAGGTTTCTCAAGAGCCGTTGGAGCTAAAGTATCCAATGCTGTTTCTTGATACACCCATTCCAATACCAGCCAGTGTTTGATAGCGTCTAATAAGGCGCTGTTATTGACGGGTTTCACCAGATATTGATTAAACGCCGCTTGCTCATCTGGCTTGCGCTGATTCTCTTTGGCATCGGCGGACAGCATAATAATGGGAGCAGTGTAAGCCCGATCTCGCAGTAGTTTAGCCAAACTCAAGCCATCCATGCCGGGCATGGAAACATCTAAGACAAATAAGTCGGGCGAGCAGGATGCCAACTCATCCAAGCAGCTCTCAGCATCAGCGGCCTCCAATACATTAAACCCAAGCGGCACGAGAATATCAGACAGCAATCCGCGCACCACAGGGTCGTCGTCTACTATCATCAAGGTACGCTGATATCCTCGGTAACTGACGATGCGTTTATACTCATAAACAGCAGCATTACCTTGGCTGACCCAAGGTAACATCAAGCTAACTCGGAACTCACTACCTTCACCAATCACAGAACGCGCTTGCAAATCTCCCCCCATAATTTCGGTCAACAACTTCACTATGGTCAGTCCCAAACCCGTACCAGGTAAATTCCCTGTGCTAACATCACGAACGCGTTCAAACGGATCGAAAATGCGTGTTAAATGGCCTTCTTTTATCCCAATGCCGGTATCTCGAATCACAAACTCCGCCACTTGGTTGCGATAATTCACTTCAAACAAAACTGACCCTTTTGGCGTATATTTCACTGCATTTGACAGCAAATTAATTAATATTTGCCGCAAGCGCTTTTCATCCGTAATAACATGTTGCGGCAAGGGTGCCAGAATTTTCGCCTGAAACTGAATACCTTTTGCGCGAGCCTGCATGGCAAACATACTGTTAAGCTGGTCGATCAGTTTTGGCAAATCCACCGTATTGCGATACAGATCAAAACGCCCGGCTTCAATCTTAGAAATATCCAACAAGCCTTCAATCAAATCCGCCAAATACAAACCACTGCGGTGGATAATATCCAAACCATTCTGATGCCCTGATGGCGTATTGGCTTTTTCTGACAAAAGCTGTGCATAACCAATAATAGACTGCAATGGTGTTCGTAACTCGTGGCTAATACCAGTGAGATAACGACTTTTCGCCTCATTAGCACGCTCCGCCTGCTCTTTGGCATTTTGTAATGCTTTATCCGTTTCTTGGTGAGCATCAATCTCGCGAATCAACTTTCGTGTTTGTCGATTCGACTCTTTCTGCGCCACCACTCGGCTTTCATGCGCCAATAAAAACAGCCAAGACAACACCCCAGAAACAATCAATAAAGTAAAAAATAACGCCAGCATGGTGTCTTGCAGTAAGGCTTCTTCACTCACTGAGCTGGGTGCCATCTGCCGATAAATCAGCATCATTAAGGCCGCGTTAATAATGTTAATCATCACCAAGAGTGATACAAAACGTCCAAGTCTCGAACTGACTGCCTTTACCAAACGCTTTGGTAAGAACAACTTTAGAAAGTAATCACTTTGCTGAGCAATGCCCGCTTGAGGCTTGCAACTGTCTAAGCAGCGCACATCCAAAGAGCAGCATAAGGAACAAATTGGCAACATATAGGCTGAGCAAAAACTCATGTCTTCCGTTTCGAATGCGTTTTCACAGATTCCACAGGTCAAAGTGACATAACTGGGATTGCGCTGTTTTGCTAGCTCGATCATCGGAATCAGTTCTGGGCTTTGGCGAGCAAGGTAATATTTGCCCTTAGTGAGCCAAGCAATCAGCGGCACAAACACAAAACAAGAAGCCAAAGAAATAAAGTGGCACAAGCTTTTCGCTTCTTCCCCAAAAACGCCCAAATAACTCACCAAACCCAGGGTGGTTGCGATCAACATAGAACCCGTTCCCACCGGGTTAATATCGTATAAATGCGCCCGTTTAAACTCCACATAGTTGGGGCTTAACCCCAAGGGCTTGTTGATCAATAAATCCGCCGACAAACTGCCCAACCAGCTCACCGCCGCGATGGCAAACACGCCCAAAATCGCGCCCAAGGCTTGATAAATGCCTAGCTCCATCAGTAATAACGCAATCATCACGTTAAACACCAACCAGACCACTCGACCCGGATGAGAATGCGTCAGTCGTGAGAAAAAATTTGACCAAGCAATGGAACCCGCGTAAGCATTCGTCACATTGATCTTCATTTGACAAACAAACACAAACACCGCGGCCAACAGCAACGCCGTTGTCGGAGAGGTAGTCAAAAAGAAAAAAATACGCTGATACAAATAGGTTGGGTCAGTCGCTTGAATGTCAGTGGCGCCGTCGGAAATGGCTAAATAAGCCAAAAACGAGCCCAATAACATTTTGATCGCACCAATAAACACCCAACCAGGGCCCGCTAAAATCAGCCAGAACCACCAGCGACGACGGTTATGCGGCGTTTTTTTAGGGAAAAAACGTAAATAGTCGACCTGCTCGCCAATCTGCGCCATCAAGGCAAACAGAACAGACGCCGCGGCACCAAACAGTATCCAATCAAAATGCGTACTGTTCGGTACATCCACTGGCGCATACTGCGTCCAACCTTCGAAGTTTTGATACTCCTGAGTGACCACCACGCCAATTGCTGCAACTTGCAACACCAGCCAAATCCATTGGGTGCCATTTTGAAAACGACTGATAGCGCGAATACCATGCGTCACAATGGGAATCACAAAAATGGCCGAAAGCGCATACCCCAAGGCCAAGGGAATACCTAATAGGACTTCCATGGCCGAGGCCAAAATAGCCGCTTCAATGGCGAAGAAAATAAAGGTAAAAGTGGCGTAAATCAGCGAGGTAACGGTCGAGCCAAGATAGCCAAAACCCGCACCTCGGGTCAGTAAATCTATGTCCAAGCCATGCTTGGCGGAATAATAGGCAATCGGGAAACCCGTCACAAAAAACACCGCCAACACAGTGAGAATGGCCGCCACGGCGTTGGTAAAACCATAGGCCAGCGTAATAACCGCAGCCAATCCTTCTAAAGCCAAAAACGCTGTTGCACCAAGCGCCGTATGGCCGATGCGCTCGATGCTCATCGCATGACCCTGCTTGGAGCCGTTGTCATGCCTAGAGGTATAGCGCAGAGCGTAATCTTCCATGGTTTGGTCGGCCACCCACTTATTATAGTGGCGTCGCACTTTAAAGATCTTTTGTGCCGCGCTCATACATTCTCGTCATCAGCTACGTGATTAGGCAAAAGCCTCTAGATAAAAGTAAGTACCAATCCTGCCACGGCAATGACGGAACCGCTCACACGAGTCAATAAAGACGTGCCAATTTTCGCCATCCACTGACCAAACCCTAACCCCACCACATGCAAGCCAGCCGTTGCCAAAGCAAAGCCCAGCGCATATTGCAGACCATTAGCATTCAACGGCATTTCCATACCGTGAGCGGCACCATGAAACAAGGCAAAGCCACCGGCAATCGCCATGCAAACCGCTGTTGGTAAACGCTTAGCGAACAACACCAAAGCGCCCAGTACGATGACAGACAAGAGAATCCCTTGCTCAACAAATGGCACAGTCAAACCGGCCACGGCTAAGCCACCACCTAACAACATAGTCATAACAAACGCGGCCGGAATCGCCCACAAAGCGCGCCCCCCCATGCTCGCTGCCCAAAGACCAATCGCCACCATGGCTAAAAGATGATCCAAACCACCCATTGGGTGAGCAAAGCCCGTCATAAAGCTAGATGCGTGCTCATGCCCCGGATGAGCAAACGCAGCACCTGATGCCAATACCGAAGCCACCAGCAATAACCCTTTTGTTTTCAATGTACTTTTTTTCAGTGAATTCATAACCTTTCTCCTAATACTTGATCAATCTGAACTAAACAACCGCTTTCGCCGCTGGTAACTCTTTTGCTTCCAACATGCCTTCCGACACAATAAATTTAATTATGTCGTCCAAGCCTTGGGCTTTTTTAAGGTTCGAAAAGATAAACGGACGCTCGCCACGCTGGATCTTGGCATCGTGCGCCATCACATCCAAAGACGCGCCAACCAAAGGCGCCAAGTCGGTTTTGTTAATAATCAACAAATCGGATTTGGTAATGCCTGGGCCGCCTTTACGAGGAATCTTATCCCCCGCAGACACGTCGATCACATAGAGAGTCAAGTCTGACAATTCAGGACTAAAGGTCGCACTTAAGTTGTCACCACCACTTTCCACAAACACCAGATCCAGCGCCCCATGACGTTCTAACAATTGATCAATCGCCGCCAAATTCATCGACGCGTCTTCACGAATCGCCGTATGGGGACAACCACCCGTTTCAACCCCTAAAATACGGTCCGCATCCAAGGCCTGATGCTGAGTCAAAAACTTCGCATCTTCTTGGGTATAAATATCATTGGTCACCACGGCAATGTTGTAGTGGTCACGCATCGCACTGCATAAAGAACGCAGCAACGCCGTTTTACCTGATCCAACCGGACCACCCACACCAATTCGTAACGTTTGTTTTTTCATACTGGGTTCCTTTTAAAAATAAAATAGAAATCTTATGGTTAGACCAATCCCTTGTAGTTCGGCATTTATGCCGACAAAAAACTTACAACAACACATCACGTCTTGTCGGGCTAAAGCCACGACCTACAAAACCCAATCCCTCGTTAGGGTTGATAAGTCTAAATTGACCACTTCACCTAAGAACGAAATAGCCGCGAATATTGTGTTTCGTGTTGCGCACTGGCAATGGCGATGGCGGGTAAGCCTGCGCCAATGCGGTCTTCTTCAATGGTTAACGACATAGCAATCGCCTGTCGAATGTCTGTCTGTAATTCCCCTAACAATTCTTGCGCTTGGGTTTGCCCAAGGGGCACCAGCTTGGTCGCGGCGGCGATTTGGTTTTCCAACCAAGACCAAGCAAAGCCCAGTGAAGCAAGATCGGCTTTCAGATTCCAGTGGCTCGCGGCAATGGCAAATAAGGTCACAAAGCTCATCTCGTCTAAACGCTTAAACGGCGTGTCTATGTGCAAACTGCCCATTAAACGAAACAAGGCTTCACCCATCGCAGTATCATTCAGTCGCAGCTCTTTGGTTTCTCGACATGCCAAGATCAGATCATTCAGTTCAAATAATCTTTCTGTGTCTTGCCTCTTAGCTGCGTCTATACATAACCGCAGCACAGGTAAATCCACACGTGCTACCGACTGTTGCAACTGCAAGCCAATCCAAGCAGACACTTCGGCTTTGTTTTTCACCCAACCTTGGTCGATGGCGTATTCCATGCCTTGGGAAAAAGCAAAACCGCCCACAGGCAAACCCACGCTGCTTAATTGCAAAAGCCGCAGCAAGCTGCTGTCAGTGGTGACTATGTTACTGGTGACTGTGCTAGTGGTGACTGTGTCCATGACTATAAGCTCCAGATTCTGGCACAAACACGGCGTCTTCATGGGTCACGATCAAACCCAGCATGTGCAGCATGTCTTCTAATACATGGTCAGGCTTGATGCGCAACCAGCGTTCGCCAATTTGGATTTTGGTGTGACGATTGCCCAAGTGATAACACGCTTTGGAAAAGGCTTCCCAGTCTTCACAGCTGGCATGGGCCACCTCTTCTACTGCGCCATTAACTTGCACTATCTTGCCGCATTCGGACTTCAAAAATTCACCCACTAACAGCGGCTTACCACGTTCAAGAAACACGCGAACTTCTTCGTTATTGTCACCTATCAGTTTCAAACGCCCACGATCACGCTGTTCATGAGTTAAAGTTACTGTGGTATGAACGGGGTCGTGACAATGGGTGCCTAATCTTTCATAAATATCTAGCATATGCGGTTCCTAATAAACGTTCCTAAAATTAACGTCCCTAAAAGAGAGTATAAAGCTGAGCCAAGGGCAATACTTCAGCCGGCTCGCAGGTTAATAATTCGCCATCA
Organism: uncultured Maribrevibacterium sp.; assembly: GCA_964494965.1. Lineage (GTDB taxonomy): Bacteria > Pseudomonadota > Gammaproteobacteria > Pseudomonadales > Marinomonadaceae > Marinomonas. Next base: position 487 of record CAZBUC010000130.1, on the reverse strand, counting down.
GCGCGTACTTCATAGGTTTGCGGATCAACGGTAATGTTCGGCAACCAATCGTTGTGAATCATGTCGAGCTTGGAAATATTGCGTGTGTTTTTGCACGCTACCAAAGTTCGATCCAAACCAAGACTTTCCTTCAAGCCATTATTCAGCGCCGCATTAGAAACAAAGGTCACTGACGTGGCCGCGGCGGCCTTACCGAACGAACCAAACATAGGACGATAATGCACAGGCTGTGGCGTCGGAATAGACGCATTCGGGTCGCCCATTGGCGCACTGGCGATCATGCCGCCTTTGATGATCATCGAAGGTTTCACTGCAAAAAAGGCAGGGCGCCATAAGACCAAATCCGCCAGTTTGCCTGGTTCAATCGAGCCCACTTCGTGGCTGATACCGTGGGCAATCGCTGGGTTAATGGTGTACTTGGCAATGTAACGACGAGCCCGAAAGTTGTCCGCGCCAAGTGCTTGATCTTCTGACAATAAGCCAAACT
>CAZBUC010000129.1:0-6859 GCA_964494965.1 uncultured Maribrevibacterium sp. | reverse complement strand
CGTTGTCCGTGTCAGTGGGTGCGTATAATACATCCCAAAAAATTCTGTGCAACCTATTTTTTAAAATATTTTAAAAAATAATCAACACCCAAACAAAAGAGACACCTGAGCACTTTTTTCTTTGTTTGGGTGTTACCTTACAGTCACTATAAAACGAAGAGGTGGTGTTTTTTCTTACCTAACTTAACTAAGAAGTATTTTTCAAAGTAACCATTCGTTGTGGTAAATATATCTGCAGCAGACATATTATCGCTTAACCCTTTTGCAACGCCATTAACAAAAACAGAGTCACGCTGAAGCGCATCTTTCACTTGCTTCCCAGTCGCTGCCAGGCCAGCATCCGCCAATAAGCTAGTCAGTGGCGTTTCAGAAAGGTTAATGCCAGCTAACGAACTACTTGGCAAACCGTCAAGCTGAATTTGCTCCAAGTCCTTTTCACTTAACTGATCCGCCTCACCACTAAATAAAGCATTAGTAATACGCTCAGCAGCTTGCAATCCATCTTCACCGTGCACTAGGCGAGTCGCTTCACGAGCTAAAATCAATTGACCTTGTGGCTTCCCAGCACTCTCTTGATCCGTTTTTTCAATTACTGCAATTTCTTCAAGACTTAAAAATGTGAAAAACTTTAAAAATTTATACACATCCGCATCGGCTGTGTTTAGCCAAAACTGATAAAAGGCATACTGACTGGTTTTAGATGCATCTAACCAAACCGCGCCAGATTCTGTTTTACCAAACTTTGTACCGTCAGATTTTGTTACCAAAGGAACCGTCAAACCAAAGGTTTGCGCTTGATTTTGGCGACGAGATAAATCAATACCACCAACAATGTTTCCCCACTGATCGCTTCCACCAATCTGAAGAGTACAGTCATAAACACGATTTAACTCAGCAAAATCCATACCTTGAAGCAGTGCGTATGAAAATTCCGTAAACGATATACCTGATCCTTCTCTATTTAAGCGTTGCTGCACCGACTCTTTATTGATCATGGCATTAATAGAGAAATGTTTGCCTATATCACGTAAAAAATCTAAAACATTCATTTCACCAGCCCAGTCAAGATTATTCACGACTCGAGCGGGGTTGCTCACGCCATCGAATTTTATAAACTGACTAACTTGGCTGCGAATTTTTTCAGCCCAACCGGCAACAACATCAGCGGTATTTAATTGCCTTTCAGCCGCTTTAAAGCTCGGGTCGCCAATCAGGCCTGTGGCACCACCAACCAATGCTATAGGGTTGTGACCAGCGTCTTGAAAGCGCTTCAATACTAGAAGAGGAACAAGGTGACCTAAATGCAAGCTGTCTGCCGTTGGATCAAAACCACAATAAAGAGTACGCCCTCCCTCCTCAAGATGCTTTTTTAGCTCTTCTTCGGCTGTCATTTGGGCGATTAGCCCACGAGCTTGCAAGTCGTTTAAAAGGTCTTTACTGCTTACCGTCATCGTGTTGATCCATATCCTAGTGAGTTAATCTGAATTTAAGCATTCAATTATAAAAGCAATGTTGGTAGGATTATAAGGCTTTTATTAAAGATATTTGGGTGCACATTTTGATCAAGACATTACCGAAAAAGCATATTTTGCTTATAGCCGCAGTAAGCGCAACTCTTGCGGGCGTACTTCTCGTGCTTCCGACAGACAATAGCTCTAATAGCGAAATCATCTCTCTCGAAGCTAACTTAGATATTGTAGAGCAGCCCAGACTTGTCATTCAGACACTTCAAGAACCAGCAACACTAAAACAATCTCAAACGGACGCTGCGCCATTGACACTCAACGCAAACGCATCAACCTTGGCTAGTATATATGATATTCCGGCACCTGAGGCACTTGTTAAAAAGACAGTTCCTCCTGAGTATAAGGAAGAGTCTGTCGACATTATGCCTGGTGACTCTTTATCAAAAGTTCTGACAAGCAAAGGAATATCCGCACAGGATATATATAAAGTGTCTTTAGCAGATGAGAAATATAATACTCTGTTAAAAATGAGACCTGGTCAAACCATCCGTTTCACTACCGAAACCACTTCGGGCGAACTAAAGAAGTTAACTCTTGAGTTGAATCGTTTAGACAGCGTCGCTTTCGACCGACATGAAAACCAATTTCAAAGGAAGGAGTTTTCTCTAATACCTGAAGTCGTTCAGACCTACAAAGAAGCCGAAATAAACAGCTCGTTGTTTGTAGATGGACTACGCTCTGGCATCGACCAAGCCCTACTGATTGAACTGGCCAATATTTTTGCTTGGGATATAGATTTTGCGCTGGATATTCGCAAAGGTGACAGCCTTAGCGTTCTTTACGAAGAAAAGTTTCTTGACGGTGAAAAAATTGGCTACGGCAATATTATTGCCACTCAGTTTATAAATAATGGTCGAACATATAAGGCCATCAGATACGAGACGAATAAGGGAGCAAGTTACTACACCCCTGATGGCTTGGCCATGCGGAAAGCTTTTATTCGTACTCCGGTGGATTTTACTCGAATCTCATCCAAATTTAATCCCAACAGATTACATCCGGTCTTTAAAACAAATCGCCCTCACCGAGGAGTTGATTATGCTGCCGCTAGTGGCACTCCAGTTAAAGCGGCCGGTGATGGAAAAGTGTCTTTTGCAGGAACACAAAATGGCTATGGTAATGTTGTTATCATCGATCATGGTAGAGGATATCAAACACTTTACGCCCATCTAAAGGGCTTTGCGAATGGCACACATCGTGGTGCTAGGGTTCAACAAGGAAAAACCATTGCTTACGTAGGGCAGACTGGCTGGGCAACAGGCCCCCATTTGCATTATGAATTTAGAATCAATGGCACACACAAGGATCCAGTGACGGTCAAATTACCTAATGACGCCCCCATGCCCAAAAACGACTTAAAAAATTATCTTCCTTACGCAAAACAAGTTGCCTCTAAGTTAGAAAACTATCGCTCACCCGCCTTTGCGCAGAAGCTAGCATCACTAAAAAATTAACCACCCATATCTCACTGTAAGGTAAAATAAATTCACCTTACAGTGAGATATAAAAAACTAGATATTTCTTTACACCCTTTAATGCTTTCCCTTTTTACCGGCTGTTCAAAAAAATACAAACCTAAAAAAAGAGCCGAAGCTCTTTCTTTACGGGACAAACAAAAATCCTGTTAAAAAATCTCACTGGGTCTCAGTACATCTAACCCATCATCTTCGAAACTATCCTCCAAACTATCCTGATCAAACTCCATCAGTTGATTGCGAGTAGAACTCCTCATCACAGGACGAGAGACGTCATTTTGCTTAACAATGATTTCCACTCGACGATTGGTCGCCCTATTAAGTGGCGTATCATTTGGGACTAATGGGCGTGTATCTGAATACCCCGTGACCGCAAATCGATCCTGACTCAGCTGTCTAGAGGCGAACAGTTCTTCAGCCACAGAAATAGCGCGTGCTGAAGACAATTGCCAGTTGGAACTAAAACGAGCACTATCAATAGGCACATTATCGGTATGGCCCTCAACAGCGATTGTCCCTTCAATACCAACTAATACCTCACGTATCATGTCAATAACGGGAATAAAGTCGTAATTAAGCTCGGCAGAACCAGAACCAAAAGACCCCTTATCCTTAATACGAATCGTAATGGATTGTTCTTGCGTCTCTATCTCAACGGTGCCCTTAGAAATTTCTTCGCGCATCACTGAGGCAATCATTTGAGCGTCTTCTTCTGTTTTCTTGATCTTTTTTTCTCTTTCTAGGTCGGCTCTGGACTTATCTACGAAACTCAAAGGAGCAGGTGAGCCTGAATTACTTTGCTCATTCAACTCAGCGTCACCTGGCTTACAAATAACTTCTAAAGTATTTTCAGGTGTGGCATCGGCTCTTTGCTTCACTTCATTAATTGGGGTTGGCTCAGGGCGTCCAGGACTGAACTCTTGGGCGATAATTGATGTTCCCATTGGTATAGAGTCTGCGCTTATTTCACGCTGCACACCAAAAGCATCCTTCATAGACCCAGCCAACCGCTTAAACTTGGTGACATCCATCTCTGCAAAAGACAACAAAAGTACAAAAAAACACATCAGCAAAGACATAAGGTCGGCGAAGGTACCCATATAAGCGGGTAACCCCTCTACACATTCAGGACATTCCTGCTCTTCTTCATCACTCATTATCGTATCCGTTCACAACCAATATTTTATTCACGCTCAACACGTTTACCTTCGGGTATATAGGTTTTCAGAGCGCCGTCTAGAATCCTAGGATTCTGTCCAGATTGAATAGCAAGCAATGCATCCATGATCATTTTCTGGCACAGCAATTCTTCGTCCGCTCGAATGGTTAGTTTTGACTGAATTGGCAAGCACACCATGTTTGCTAACATGGCCCCATACAAAGTCGTTAACAAAGCAACCGCCATGGCCGGTCCGATGGCTTTAGGGTCATCCATGTTGGCCAACATCTGTACCAAACCGACTAGCGTTCCTATCATTCCCATTGCAGGGCCTACATCACCAGCCGCTTTAAATACCTTTGCCCCTGCTATGTGTCTCTGATATGACTGATTCATATCTTTTGATAATTGGCTTCTAACGACGTTACCATCGTGACCATCCACCAACATTTGAATGCCTTTTGATAAAAAAGGATGACTCACTTCCTTTCCTTCTAAAGACAACAAGCCTCCTTTGCGTGCTTCATCAGCCAAACCGTATATTTCATCGATCAAGGTATCCAGAGGTACACTTTTAAACATAAAAGCTTTTGCTGCGACTTTACCCGCCCCCAAAAACTGGCTTAACGGATACTGCATTAAAACTACAAAAGTAGAGCCAACTAATACTATTAATGTCGACGCTGTGTCTAAAAACATCCCCGCTGAGCCACCAACAAAAATGGCTGCGATGATGACTATAAAAGACCCAACTAATCCTATTAACGTTGCGATATCCACACACGTCTCCTAACAATGAGGCTATAATGCTATTAATATACCGAGCAATTCTATACGAAACAAAGCTTAAGCATGAGAAAATATTAAACGATTTTGTAAATTTGATTAACACATCTCGAACACTAGCGTAATTTCTGTTACAAAGCATGAGCTAAAAAGTGAGTAGCCCTATGTCCCGTAAAACCTCTGTACGTCATTTTGAAGACAACATCAACGAGTTAGATAACCTCGTTGTTCAACTCGAGTCAAATCAACTGTCCTTAGAAGACGCGTTAAAAGCGTTTGAAAAGGGGGTAAAACTGAGTCAAGAATGCCAGCTGGTACTGACTCAGGCCGAACAAAAAGTGCAGATCCTTTTAGAAAAACAAGACGGTGAACACCTTGAGCCCTTTAATCCGGAAGCAAATTCGTGACTCTAACCGATTTTTCTCACTACACTCGTAGCAGAGTAGACACCTACCTTACGCAAAAGTTAAATCAATACAAGCCAGCGCAACACTTACAAGAGGCAATGTCATACAGTTTGTTTAATGGTGGCAAACGCGTTCGACCCATGCTCACTTATGCAACGGCGGCTTTGTTCGATGAAGCCAATGAACTCACAGATGCTTGTGCAGCGGCCATCGAAGCGATCCATGCTTACTCTCTAATCCATGATGACTTACCCGCGATGGATGATGATGATTTACGTCGAGGCAAGCCGACTTGTCACATACGTTTTGACGAAGCAACCGCTATTTTAGCGGGCGATGCATTACAAACCTTTGCCTTTGAACTTTTGAGCAATCCACATCTCAGCAAAGCAGAGTTACAGCTCCAACTCATTCAGGAGTTAGTTATTGCCTCTGGACGTCACGGCATGGTGACAGGACAAATGATCGATTTAGCCAATGTTGGTAAAAATATCGATTTAGCCGCACTTGAACAAATGCACCAGCATAAAACGGGGGCACTGATTCGAGCCAGCGTGCGCATGGGCGCTATCAGCGTGGGGCTTAACCAACCGACAACACTTAGCTCATTGGATGCCTATGCCAACGCCATTGGTTTGGCTTTTCAAGTTCAGGACGACATCATCGACATCACAAGTGACACAGATACGCTTGGCAAAACACAGTTTTCCGATGAAGAGGCCAACAAACCCACCTACCCCAAACTGCTGGGGCTAGACGGCGCTCAACGACTTGCACAGGATCTTCACCATCAGGCCGTAAGCGCTATATCACCGTTTGGCAAAAACGCTCAACCTTTAATTGAACTTGCTAACTATATTATTGGTCGCAACCACTGATATACTTGCCGACTCTTTAGATTAACTTATGTGACCAAACCTGTGCCCATGTTCGAAGAAATTCCCACAGCGCGACCCAATACTCCGTTGCTTGACCAAATCAACTCACCGGCCGATTTACGCACTTTGAAAAAAGAGCGGCTGCCTGGGCTTATTCGTGAGCTACGAGAATTCATGCTGTATAGCGTTGGGCAAACTGGCGGACATTTTGGTGCAGGTTTAGGCGTTGTCGAATTGACAGTGGCTTTGCACTATATTTACAACACACCAGAAGATCGAATTGTTTGGGATGTTGGCCACCAAGCCTACCCTCATAAAATCCTCACTGGACGTCGAGAGGCGCTACTACACATTCGCCAAGAAAACGGCATTTCTGGTTTTCCTAAGCGTGATGAAAGCGTCTACGATACGTTTGGCGTAGGGCATTCAAGTACCTCAATCGGTGCCGCGCTAGGTATGTCCATTGCATCAAAACAGCTTGGTACAGGACGTAAAGCCGTCGCCGTTATTGGCGATGGTGCTATGTCTGCAGGCATGGCGTTTGAAGCGCTCAACCATGCCGGTCATGTAAAGGCTGATATGCTGGTGATTTTAAATGACAATGAAATGTCTATTTCAGAAAATGTCG
>CAZBUC010000128.1:0-6866 GCA_964494965.1 uncultured Maribrevibacterium sp. | reverse complement strand
TGGCAGTTTGACCGACTGGTTTCAGTGCCGGTTGAGGCGCGCACGTGGGCAAAGAATAAGCCGCTTTTGATATGCTTCGCCAAACTTTTTAAATTGCTGTCACTCCATGCGGGTAAGATTTCATGATAGAGGCCTGGCTCTTCACGTTCATCGTACCAACCTAATCCAAATCCATCCGCGTTGACGGTGATTTCCGATTTTCGAGCGCTTAAACTTTGATGAATTAATGAATGCTCTTGTTTAAAAAGCAACGATTCAAGGTAGACTGGCTCACCTTGATACGCCATCCAACGACACATGATTGTCTCCTAAGAGTGAGAGAGAAACGAAAAGAGGGAAGTAACATACTTCCCTCTTAATCTTTATTCAAGCGGATACTTTACGCTTGTTTATTTGAGCATTCTACACTTTAAAGTAGCTGATTTTAGCCGATAGCTGGGTCGCCAAGTTGGCCAATTGCTCTGCCGAATCACTGATGGCGTGTATTGACTTAGTGGTCTGTGCACTGATTTCTGTAATGTTGGCGACATTGCGACTGACTTCTGCCGTTACAGAGGCTTGCTCTTCCGCCGTTGCAGAAATACGGTCGTTCATATCGCGTATTTTAGACACAGACTGGTTGATGTTTCGTAGCGACTCTTCTTCGTGTTTGACTTGGTTTACTGCATCTGTAGAACGCTGATGGCTCGAAGCCATTGCTTTAACCGCAGACGCTGTGCCATTTTGCAGTAGCACAATCATCTTTTCAATTTGCTGAGTGGCGTCCTGAGTGTTTTGTGCCAAATGACGTACTTCGTCGGCCACAACGGCAAAGCCTCGCCCTTGTTCGCCCGCTCGTGCCGCTTCTATGGCGGCGTTTAACGCCAGCAAATTGGTTTGCTCTGCAATGCCTAAGATCACATTAAGAATGCTGCTGATTTCTTTCGTGTTGGCTTGCAGTTCATTAATGGTGTCCGCCGAGGAGGAGATTTCTGTCGCCAGTTGTTGAATACTGTTAATGGTCTCGACGACGATTGCGGTGCCTTCATTGGCCGCATTCTCGGCATCGTGGGCGGCTTGACTGGCGTCAACGGTAGATTCTGAAACATGCACCGCGGTGCTCTGAATTTCCTGTACCGCCTGCGAGATCAGATTGGTTTCTGATTGTTGACGGTCGACCATGTTAGACGATTCGTCGGTAATGCGGTTTAGGCTATTCGCCGCCTTGGTTAGCATGGCGCTGGAGTCGGCTACGTCGTGCAAAATGCTGCTGAGCTGGACAACCAGCTTGTCCATGGCGGTTTCTAATAGGCCAATTTCATCTTTACGATTGCTGTTTATTTTAGGCTGCGCCAGGTCACCCGCTGCGATTCCCTCCGCTCTTTTAACCGCTTTGACAAGAGGACGACAAATACCATTGATAATAATGATACTGACTAGAATGCCGCCGATAATAAGCACAGCCGCCAGAATCGCACTGGCATAGATGGTTTGATCAAGCTTTTTATTTTGGTTTTGAGTGACGATGGCGCTGTATTCATCGATGGCTGCTATGATTTCTTCCATTTGATTATTGACAGCGATCAAGCTTTCATCTGCGGCACGGCGCGGTTTACTGGCTCTCATGGTGTTGAGTTTTACCCACCAGCTGTAGGTTTCCACGCTGGCTTCAAGAAAAGCCGCTTGCTGCTCTTCTAAGGTATCGATTTTTTCCAATAGAGTATTTAGTCCGTCGTTCTCAGGCATAACCGCTAAGGTTGCCTTAACGTTTTCAATGCTTATTAACAGTTCATCGGTGTAGGTTTTGAATTTTTCTTCTGACTCGGCAATTAATTCTGTGCCATAGCCCCCAATGGATTTTGCGATGGAAACTTGGAAAAAACCACGCTCGAACTCCACCGATTGTTGCAGTAACAGTTGTCTGCTTCTTTCTAGATTTTTGATTAAATCCAAGCTTTGATTGGAGAGGCTTTGTAGCTCAGAAGAAACAGATTTGCTTGATAACGCAGAACTGACACTAATGCCGACAATGACCAGCGAAAAAAGCGCAATAAGAGAGAGTATTTTTGTGCGTACTGACAAATTCAACATACTTAATCCAATAAATTAATCGGTTTTCGATGCCCTATCAAAGCAGTATTTATGCCAACCAGGTTAGAGGTTCTTTTATTACATTTTCGTTGTGAATAAAAAGACCGGCTAAGGACTGATTTGTTGTAAGGGTGCTTGATCTGTTTCAAAGACAGAGCCTGATTTGCTCGGGGTACTGTCATTATTTTTATGTTAAAAAAGCATAATGCACAAAAATAGCGCAAAAATAAAGGAAAGGATCAATGGGTTTTATTTTGCGCTTTAATTTGGTGCGTGTGGATTGGTTTTAGGTGGGTCTAATTAGATTTCAGCATAGGGGCGCCGAGCCAATAACCACATTTTTGCCATCGACTGTGAAGAAAAAGCAGTCGCGGCGGTTTGTGTGACAAGCAGGCCCTTGTTGGTCCACTTTTATCAAAATAGCATCGCCGTCGCAGTCAAAGGACATGGAGACCAGCGTCTGGCGATGACCAGAGCTTTCGCCCTTACGCCAGTAGGTTTGGCGAGAACGAGACCAGTAGCATACTTGGCCTGTTTCTAAGGTTTCACGAATAGATTTCTCGTTCATGTACGCCAGCATCAAAACTTCGCCCGTATCATGTTGCTGAGCAATAGCGGCGATCAAACCGTGTTCGTCTGTTTTTAAATTGGCTAACACTGTGTCTAGAGAGAGTGTTTCGCCTTTGGCGAGGTTTTCGTAGTCTTTTAAGCTCATTTTCTGGCCTGTATTTTTTCTGAAATAGCGCCTTTGCCAATGCCTTCAAAGCCGTGGGCTTCAATGTGCACACCTGGGTTTTCTTCCGCTAATACATCAGCAATATGGGCGGAAAGCGACTCCACAGTAGTGTCACAATCGAGCATATAGACTTGATTACTGTCGATTTTTAGCTCAAACAATCCCTGCTGGCTGGTGTAACGGAAACAATGATAATTCACGCCGTTTTCTGTGATTTCTCTGTTTAAGTCTTCTTGGGTACCTAGGTAGATATCTTCCCAACGCTTGGCCCAATCGTATTCCATGGCGGCGTTGCGCACACCATCGGCGTAAATCTCAACGGTAGAGCGATGACCGTGAGCAATACGTTGACAATTGCCAGCGTGTTTTTTCAAGCCATGGCTATATTGGTACTGCGCGCCAGTGATGTGCTCTGGGGTAAAACGCACGCTAACCGCTTCTAGCTCCGCGGGAAGCAGATTGAGTATTTGCGACTCAACCCACTTGGCAACGGCGTCTGGTGTGACTTCTGTCATGGGCAAGACGCAAATGGCTTGAGTTGGCGCATCGCACTGAAACACACGTTTGTCGTCAGCGGCTTCTTTACTGTGATCAAAGAGAAAAGCAATACGATCATTGGCTAACGGCGTGAGAGTGGAACCGTCATGCTCGGCAGGAATCGCCAGCATGTGATCAATATTGTCATCCAGCCATTTCTTGATTTGTTTTTTCACGATACTGAAATCACAAATCATGCTTTCATCGTTTAACTTGCCGGTCAGCACAATGTCTGTCTGCCAGCTTTCGCCCAACAAACCACGCTTGGCATCAAAATAGGAAAAATCCACGTGGGTCAGGTTCTTTACAAATAGCTTCAACTCGCTACTCCTATGATTCTTAATGACGCGTATCTTACCGTAAACAAGTGCATGGTTATAGGTTGATAACGTGTCTTAATAAAGAAAGCGCAATGACAATCTGAGGAGCAAAAAGTAGCGACTGAGTTTAACCATTTGAAAATACATGGGAAAGCCGGTTGATATTTCAATGCGGCTGCGTATAATTGCGCCCCAAGGTCAACAAGCCTCCTTTATGGTGTCTCTGCTGGTCCCCTCGCAACGATAAACCGTTAATCTGGTCAGGTCCGGAAGGAAGCAGCCACAGCGGTGGACTCGTGTGCCGAGGTGCGGCTGGTAGAGATGCCACCTTAATCTCCCCAATGTTCTAAATTCTCCTTTTTTATATAGATTGCCGTTTGACTTCGCTCATAGCGTTCGCCTTGCCTCTTGCTGTTATTGAACACAAACAACATCACTCGTAGGGCACGATAAGCGAAGCGCAATCTGCCATGAAAGCGCAGCTTTTTTTGTGGGTGCAAACCATTTTTCATCTGACCCTCAATAGATTCTGACCCTCAATAGATTCATGCAAAGCGTTGGGGAGTGGGGCTTTAAGCTAAAAAATATTATTGTGCCGTCGTTCTATGAAATTATGTAGATGGTTGATCTGTATAGAAATGGCGCTATATTGTGGGAGACGGCACATAATTGATCTTTGCCAACATGATAATTTGAGTTTACAATAAGATTTTGACGATGACGTCAGAATTTTATTGAGGTTTAATTACCATGCCTTTACCTAAAGCAAGACAAGAAAAGCCAAAAGCGACCGCGAAAGACGTTAAGTCTGCTGCTGCCGTGGGTGACGCTGTGTTTGCTTACTTCCAAAAGCACGGCAAGTTTCCTACTTCTAAAGAGCAACTGCAACCAGCTAAGGGTTAACTTGGCGATTGTACAGACTGCCTCTATTTTTAGAATGGCCCCTGACTGGGAGCTTCACAAAAATACTTTTGAATCCTACAAGCTTAATGGTGAGCAGCCAGACTTTTATGGTCGTGACGCATCATTAAGCCACCCTCATGTTCACCATATACACCTCGCTCAAACACAAGAGCTAGCCAATCTTTGGGCTAAACGACACCCTAGAATTGATCAAGTCTATTACCGTACTACCCGAATGGGTGATCCTGATAATGACTATTGGCTCGTAACTCATTGATTCTTCGTTGGGTGTTTTGTCATTTTATGGTTCAAACAATACCCAAATGTTCTAAATCCTCATTTTCTCTCAATAGATTAGACCACGCGATTGGCTTGTCTACATGCTAGATAGTAATAAACTAGTTTCACTGTTTAGTATTCCCTCTACCTCTCGAACACGACGTAATACACGGTCAAACTCTCCTAAACTCGTTGTCTGTATTTCTGCCGCTAAGTCCCAAGCCCCATTGGTGGTATGTAAATGAATCAACTCAGGTATTCCGCGTAATTTTTTGATAACTTGGGAGGTTGATTGCCCCGCCACCTCAATCATCATGATGGCACGAATGGTTTCTTTTTCTACTTCCTTATGAACGCGTACAGTGAAGCCGAGTATGACGCCGGTTGATATCAAGCGATCTAAGCGACTTTGTACCGTTGCTCTGGAAACCTTTAACACCTGAGCTAGATAAGAGATGGAAGCGCGTCCATCTTTTCGAAGTTCAGCAATCAGTGCGCTGTCTAATGAGTCATAAATGTAGGGAGTCATATGGAGCCTGTTTTAAATGGTGTCTGATTTTTTGCAATTTGACTATATGTCTTATCGATTTGTTAAATAATTGTACAAATAGTATGAATTTTTACAATTTTAAACAACATGACTGTTTCTTATGATGAGTTGTTTTTATTCACTCAGTTGTAAGGTTAGTTGTATGGTAAGTTTAGATACAAGTGTTCAATCACCCAGTGCGATTGTTATGGTACGCCCTCATCATTTCACATCAAACCCAGAAACCCTGTCTGATAATGTGTTTCAGTGTGTTTCTGATGAGACGCTTTCTGAATTGGTTGCTCAGAGCGCTTATCATGAAATAACCCAAGCAATAAAAACACTTGAGGCGCACGGTGTGGTAGTGCATGTCTTTGAGGATGTAACTAGAGCAACACCGGACTCTGTGTTTCCAAATAATTGGTTTTCAACACACAGTGATGGGACCCTGGTGATATATCCGATGTACACAAAAAATCGACGACAAGAATATCGTCAAGACATTATTGATGCCTTGATTAAATGCTATGGTTACTCACGGCTTCTTGATGTTCGTGATGGTATTGACCGTAATGAATATTTAGAAGGAACGGGCTCGATTGTGTTTGATCACCATAACAAGTTGGCCTATGCCGTTGAATCAAAGCGAACTCATGCAAAGGTTTTTTATGCGTTGTGCAATGAGATCGGTTATCAAGGTGTGTTGTTTGATGCTGCGGACGAAAACGGTGTTGCTGTTTATCACACGAATGTGTTGATGTGTATTGCAAGCCGATTTGTCATGATTGGTATGTAGATGGTTGCCAAAAAAGATCAGGATCGACTGAGGAAACTGTTTCGTCAAAGCGGTTTGATAATAATTGAGTTGACACGACAGCAGATCGGGCAATTTTGTGGTAATGCGATTGAACTACAGGGTGAAAAAGGCTTGCTGCTTGCTTTATCGACAACAGCGTTTAAGAGTCTGACGTGCAAAGAGATCTCATCGAGCTGACAAATACCCTTGTGCCCTTGCATGTGCCAACGATTGAATCGGCAGGTGGTTCAGTACGATGCACCATAGCGGGAATTCATATGGTGTGCCAATAAGTGTCCTAATGATATTTTTTCAGCACGCCTGTGGGGGAGTTTCATGAGTAAAAACAGTGCCATCTTAATATGGCACTGCAATATGAGCAGGTTCTGTGTATTCCTTGGTTCAGGGCTTCTTACAAAAAATCACTTGGTCTTTTCTGTGATTTAAAATTATACTGTATATCTATACAGTATTTTGGTGTTGATTATGCGTGTGACGTATCTTGGTGTGTCTGAGTCGGCGGCGTTTATCGCGGCCAACAGTGTGCGAATCCCACTTTATGTGGATTCTGTGTCGGCGGGGTTTCCTTCGCCTGCTCAGGATTTTGTTGAGAAATCATTGGATCTGAATGAGTTCTGTGTGGCGCATCCTAATGCGACGTTTTATGTGCGTGCTCAGGGGGATTCGATGATTGAT
>CAZBUC010000127.1:0-6919 GCA_964494965.1 uncultured Maribrevibacterium sp. | reverse complement strand
AAGGAGTGTGGAAATAACTAACAATGGCATTTAATGCATTAACATCTAATGCAACAATTTAGGCCGTAGCTCCTCGTCCTCATACTCTGAATCATCAAACACAGTTTCATCCGAATAAACAAAATCAATTCCAGCATGAAACATGCATTTTGCTAATTCAAAATAACGATCTTTCAGGTATGAGCGGGTGTCTTCAGGAATCTGAAGTATTGCCAAAGGCTCGGTCTCCTCACCATCTTCACTGGCTGGCCGTAACACTATATCCCCGTTATCCAGCTCAACAATTTCTAGGTAGGATTCTTTCATATCTAATACTCTGATGACTCTTCTCTAAAACGTAGTACCAATTCAACCAGCTTAGCAAGATACAAACCGACTGATGCACCATCATCATTACCGCGACCAATTAAGTTGTCGCTTGGCACGGCAGACTTAGACACTCGGCATTCAAACTGCACCAAGTATGACTGCTCTAATTGCGCGCACCAGGAGCTTGGCTGAGAAAATAAAACAGACAATTCCGATAGCACAGGAATGGTGATTTGCTTGGCTTCTGCCTCGGCCAATAACCGAGACACCTCAAGCGACCCCGACAGGGAGTAAGCCGCAGAAACCTCTTTTAACAAGCCATTTAATGCACTTCGAAGTTGAAAGATAGCGGAACTTTCTAACCCGACGTTGAGCCATGCCTCATCGCTGTTTTGGCTTTGTTTGATGAAGCGCCTAGCTGCATCTAACTTTTGATTAGTCATACTTGCAAGACTGGCACCACTCATTTCTTTTTACCTTCCTCAACAACCCACTTGGTACCGACATAAAATGCTTTCCAACCGGTTGGCTTACCCTCTTCCTCCGTCATAACGTATTGTTCTTTGGTTTTACGACTGTAACGAATGATCGCAGGGCGTCCTTCGGTGTCTTGTTTAGGCGCTTTAGCAAAGAAATGGTATTTAGGATCTATCTGATCCATGTAGGGGATCAACTCCTTCACCAAGGGCGCGCGCGTTTCTCGTTTACGAGGAAACTGACTGGCGGCTAAAAATAACCCCGTGGCGCCATCACGAAGCACATAATGGTCTTCTACCTTCTGACAGGCTAGATCAGGCATAGGGACAGGGTCCATTTTTGGCGGCGCTACTTCGCCGTTGCGCAGTAATTTACGCGTATTTTTGCACTCTTCATTGGTACATCCAAAATACTTACCAAAGCGCCCTGTTTTAAGCTGCATGTCTGAGCTGCACTTATCACATTCTATTAAAGGGCCGTCATAGCCTTTTATTTTGAATGCACCTTTCTCTACTTCATAACCGGAACAAGAAGGGTTATTACCGCATACATGAAGCTTGCGATGCTCATCCATCAAGTAACTGTCCATAGCGGAACCACAGAGCTGACAGCGATGTTTATTGATCAAGGCTTTTGATTCGCCTTCTTCATCATCAACGGCCACGGCTTCATCACCACGCACCAGATTAATGGTGGCCTTACAGCGCTCTTTAGGAGGCAAAGCGTAACCAGAACAAGACATAAACACGCCCGTACTGGCTGTACGTATTTGCATTGGTCGAGAACACGTAGGACATTCAATATCCGTCGGCGTGGGTTCGTTCAGCATCATGCCGCCCTCCGGAGACTCGGCCTTAGCAAGCACTGAACTAAAATCTTTATAAAACGCATTCAGCGTTTTAATCCAGTCTTTATTACCGTCTGCAATCTCATCCAACTGCTCTTCCATCTGAGCCGTAAAACTGAAGTCCATTAATGAGCTGAAGCTATCTACTAAACGCTCAGTAACTATGTCCCCCATTTTCTCCGCATAAAAGCGACGATTTTCAACACGAACATAACCACGATCTTGGATCGTAGAAATAATAGATGCGTAGGTAGAGGGACGACCAATGCCACGCTTTTCAAGCTCTTTGACTAAGCTGGCTTCACTAAAGCGTGCAACAGGCTTGGTAAAATGCTGTTCTGGTAACAAGCTTTCTAAGGTCAAATGCTCACCTTGGGCGACATCAGGTAGGATATTATCCTCCCCTTTTTTAGCCACTGTTTGCATCGCACGTGTGTAACCGTCAAAACGTAAAATACGCCCCTTAGCTTTAAACTCATATTCTCCACTAGTCACCGTAATCGTCGTCGACGTATATTGTGCTGGTGTCATTTGACACGCCATAAATTGACTGCGGATCAGATCGTATAGACGGTGCGCATCTTTTTCCATGCCCAGTAAGTCGTCTACCCTGACATTGACATCTGAAGGTCGAATCGCTTCGTGTGCTTCTTGAGCACCTTCTTTACTGCTATAGCGTATCGGTTCTTTTGGCAGATAAGCATCACCAAAATTAGACAAAATATAACCACGCAAAGCGTCCACCGCTTCGGCACTCAAGTTAGTCGAATCGGTACGCATGTAGGTTATGTAGCCACCCTCATACAAACGCTGGGCAAGCATCATGGTTTTCTTTACGCCATAGCCAAGGCGTGTGCTTGCCGCTTGCTGAAGTGTTGATGTGATAAAAGGCGCTGATGGCTTACTGCTTGTCGGTTTATCTTCTCGGCTACTGACCAAATATTTGGCACCAGCAAGACGAGCAACATGCTCATCAGATTGAGCTTGGCTGACAGGTCGATATTCTTTATTCTGATATTTGGCGGCTTCAAATTTAATAACTTCTTTCGAAGGGGTCGCCAGCAAGGCGTCTAGCTCCCAAAATTCATCTGGAACAAAAGCGCGAATTTCTTTTTCACGTTCAACAATAAGACGAACAGCGACTGACTGAACTCGTCCCGCTGACAACCCTCTAGCCACTTTAGCCCAAAGTAAAGGAGATACCATGAAGCCAACAACACGATCTAAAAAGCGTCTTGCCTGCTGGGCATTGACTCGATCCATATCCAATTCTGATGGTGTTTCGAAAGCAGACTTGATGGCTTTCTTCGTAATCTCGTTAAACACCACGCGCTTGTAACGACTGTCGTCGCCGCCAATTGCCTCGCGCAAGTGCCATGCAATGGCCTCACCTTCTCTATCCAAATCGGTTGCGAGATAAATGGTGTCGGCATTTTTAGCTAAGCGCTTCAGCTCATCCACCACCTTCTCTTTACCCGGCAACACTTCATAACGCGCTTTCCAGTCATTTTCTGGGTCAACACCCATTCTAGAAATAAGCTGTTGGCGTGACTTGTTGGCCTTGTATTCGAGTTTTTCTTCTGGGCTCATTTTACGCGTCAAAGCGGCTTGCTGAGCACGCTCTTTTGGAGTGGACGTCGCTGTCTTACCAGAAGGTAGATCACGAATGTGCCCGACACTCGACTTGACAACAAAGTCATTGCCCAGATACTTATTGATGGTTTTCGCCTTTGCTGGCGACTCCACGATAACCAGTGATTTTCCCATTGAACTGTGTAAGCCTTTTGATAAATTAGGTCTGCAAATTGACGTTGCACGAAGTATAATCTTTAGGGGCGATGATATTAAGCAAACACCTTTTATATAACAAGCGATCCCTGTATTGTTTCACACATTAAATCTTACTGAGCTTAGTATTGCTTATTTAACATACTGAATTCTCCTCTTAAGGACAATCATGGCAACACTTCAAATTTTAACCATTGTTTTTTTAATCATTATTGTTCTTTTATCAGTGGTTATTGGCTCTCGCGCTCATCAAAAAGAAAGAGAGCTAACAGAGCGAAGAGTCAAACAACTACAACTCTCTAACCGAGCTGATCGAGTAGAGCAGCATATTCGTGGCCTTAAATACATCAATACCGATACCATTGCCACCGATGTACTATACGACTTCTATCTAGACACACTTCGCGAGCTTCTGCAATACACCTATGATCCGGAAAAAGTGGAGATACGCATCGCAACAGCGGAAGAAAACCGTAACGAGGAGCCTGTTATTTTCAATCCGGAACCCGAAGTATTAAGTTTTCAAGAAAAAACCAATTACAAGGAGCGCCTCACAAAACTCGCCAAAATGCTGCTTTATTTACGCAGAAAAGGCCGAATCAGCAACGCTCACTATCAAGCTTGCTACGAATATGTTCGCTGGCTCAATCTATGGGTTCAACTCAATCGCCAAATGGTCCAAGCAAACAAAAATTTTAATAATGGAGATATGCGAGTCGCTCAAACTCTATACAGCGTCATTCTTTCACATCTCAAATCGGACTCCACCGTCAGACCAGAGAAAAAAGCACTCACTGACTTTGTCAACGACCGTATTAAACAAATATTATCGCCCGCCATAGCGTCTATTAAAGATGCTGAAAACCCAGAAGATGCAGTAGCGGAGCTCATCAAAAATATGGAGCTTCCTAAAAGCAGTTAATCAACGGCTTACCCATTCAACTCGGCCAACTCGAATACCAGCTCAGCCAGAGAGATCAAATCTTGCTCTCCTCCTTCTTCGTCCCAGTAGAAAGAGACGCTTTCACTGGATATTTTCACTCCAGACAGTAAGGCTGCATGACGCTCCAACTTGTTTTTTGACGCCTCAGATAGGTTGATATCGTCACTGCACCACCAACCTTGAGCAACAGTTCGATATTTCCACACCTCGTAAGGCAAAAGCCAGATAGATTTGCTTATCTTTTTGTTGGCTTTAGGTCGATGATAAAAATACCCGACGGTTTTTTTCCGACTTGTTGACTTATCCCACTTGTCAGGCAACTCAATTGATGTAAGCTGGACACTGAGTTTTAGCGGCCGAGCTTGCACGCGCAGTGCCATTCTCTGTCTCTCTCTTTCGGGCGGCATAATCCATAGCGCTGAACACATTAACGATATTACAATACAGACAACGATAAGAGCGGTCATATATTTTATGTCTCTCTAATTTTGAACTAGAATTAAGTGATTAAGCCAATTTTTGGAGGCATTCTATGCTGTACAACAGAATATTACTCGCAGTTGACCTAACCGATGAAAGCATTAAAGTAGCCAATAAAGCCGCCGCGTTATGCAAAGCAACTGGTGCACAGCTGACCGTTTTGCATGTTATTGAATCTTTAAACTACGCTTACGGTGGTGATGTACCCATTGATATAACAGACATACAAGCCCAGCTCCAAGAGACAGCAAAAGAACGTATGGCGATCCTGGTAGCACAACTTGACACACCCGTACAAGAAAGCTGTATTTCACAAGGTGGCATAGAAAGTGAAATACATCGCGTCGCTGAGGAAAAGCAAGCTGATCTAATTGTCGTTGGCAGCCATTGTCGTCACGGACTAGCCTTACTGTTAGGCTCTACTGCAAACGGCGTACTTCACGGCGCACCTTGCGATGTACTTGCAGTCAAAGTGACCAAGGCGTAAGAGGGTTGCCCCACCGCTAAAGCCCAACAAAAAGGCGATGATGTCATCGCCCTTTTATTGCTTTAATCGATTCTTAACGCCTTGTCCAAGTTGTGCCTTCACGGCTATCCAAAAGCTCAATACCTAGACTGGCCAATTCATCACGAACCTCATCACCGCGAGCAAAGTTTTTATCCTTACGCGCCTGCGCTCTTTCATCAATCAACGCCTGTATTGCTTCGTCACTCAAGCCTTCTGACACTGTACTATTTTGCATAAAATAGTCTGGATCTTGGTAAAGCAAACCAAGTAAATCCGCCAGCGAACGCAACTCTGCGGCCAAAGACATGGCTTTAGTAACGTCTTCCGTTTTCGCCTTGTTGAGATCTCGTACCAATTCGAACAACACAGATACGGCAACTGCCGTATTAAAATCGTCCTTCATCGCTTCTTCGAATCGCTCAGTGAACTGGCTTGGCGTATAGTGCTCTGCCACATCTTGCTGACGTAACGCCGTATAAAGACGCTCTAACGCCACTTTTGCGTCGTGCAAACTTTGATCTGAATAATCAATGGCACTGCGATACTGACTAGATACCATCAGATAACGAACCACTTCAGGATTAAACTTGGCCAATACATCACGCACGGTGAAAAAGTTGCCCAAAGACTTGGACATCTTTTCGTTATTCACACGAACCGCACCACAGTGCATCCAGTAGTTAACATAGTCCTTACCAGTGGCCGCTTCTGACTGAGCAATTTCGTTTTCATGGTGCGGAAACTTAAGGTCAGGACCGCCACCATGAATATCAAAATGACTACCTAGACAGTTCGTAGACATAGCAGAACATTCAATGTGCCAACCAGGACGACCGTCCCCCCAAGGTGACGGCCAAGACACCTCGCCAGCTTTCGCTTGTTTCCACAACACGAAATCTGCCGGGTGCTCTTTTGCCACCTCAACATCAATTCGCGCACCGGCCAACATATCTTCGAGTTTACGGTTATTTAATTTGCCGTAATCTTTGAATTTCGTCGCTCGATAATAAACGTCACCAGAAGCACCTTGATAGGCAAACTCTTTATCAATAAGAATTTGTACCATATCAATGATTTCTTGCATAAATTCCGTCGCTTTTGGCTCACGATCTGGCATTTTGTTTCCGAGTCGAAGCTCATCTTCGCGTTGTGCGGCAATCATTCGCTCAGTCAAAGACTGGGTTGATTCATTATTCTCTTCAGCACGTTTGATGATCTTGTCATCAACATCCGTAATATTACGAACGTAATTAAGCTCATAACCAAGATGACGAATAAAACGCGAAATAACATCAAAAGAAATCATCGCACGTGCATGCCCTATGTGGCAGAAGTCATAAACTGTATTACCACAGACGTACATACCGACTTTGCCGTCAACAATGGGTTTGAAAACTTCTTTTTTACCACTAAGAGTATTGTAAATCTTTAGCATCTTCTCAGTTTCCTTTTGCTTCGATTTTTGCCCAAGAATCGCGCAGTGTCACGGTACGGTTAAACACCAACTCGTCTTCTTTTAAATCTCGGCAAAAATACCCTTCACGCTCAAACTGGAAGCCTTGACCTT
>CAZBUC010000126.1:0-6928 GCA_964494965.1 uncultured Maribrevibacterium sp. | reverse complement strand
TTGAAGCGGGCTCTAGTTCGCGCGTGTTTCGCATCATGGCCAGTGACTACGCAGAAGCCACACTAATACCGCCTCTGATGAAAAAACTGCAAGACGAAGCCCCTAACGTGATACTGGACGTGATGAACCCCAGCGACGTCAGCTTTCATGACGTTGAAAAAGGCAAGGTAGATCTCGTTATCAATCGTTTTGATGCACTACCACAGTCTTTTCATCAAAAATCCGTGTGGGTGGATCACTTTTCTTGTTTGGTTCCTGCAGATTCCGAGATTGCCAACAACTTTTGTTTAGAAACCTACCTCGCCTCCCCCCATGTATGGGTTAGCAAAACGGGGTTTGGCGTTGGGGTGGGTATCCAACCAGAGGAAGTGCAAAAACTGGGCTGGGTAGATGGCACCCTGGCTGACTTAGGTTTCAAACGCAACATTCGTTTGTTTACGCGTAACTACAATGTAGCGATGCGTGCTACAGAACAACTTGGGCTGATCGCCACCTTGCCCTCTTTAGCCACACGCCTAATGAAAGATAACAGCAGCGTTGTTGTACTGCCACCGCCCTTTGACATCCCACCCGTGGAATTAAAAATGCTTTGGAGCCCTCTGTTGCAGCATGATCCTGGTCATATTTGGTTACGCAACACCATAGCGGGTTGTGCCAGAACCATTGCTGAAAACAACAATTTGTAAGCCCATCATGAAGAAACAAAAAACGAGCGCTAGGCTCGTTTTTTTATCAATGCAGTAAATGCCGTCGTGTTGCCCTACTACATAGTATTCAGCTGTTGCGCCGACTCTTCTGCGTTTGACACCGTTCTTTTCAGATCGGTAATGTGACCATCCTCAATGCTGTAGCACCAACCATGTACATGCAGTTCTTGACCTATCTTCCAAGCATTTTGCACAATACTACTTTGACAGACGTTGGCGACTTGCTCCACCACGTTTAGCTCACACATGCGGTCAAAACGCGCTTGTTTGTTTTCAATCCCATCCAGCTCTTCGCGATGTAAGCGATACACATCTTTAATATGACGCAGCCAGTTGTCTATCATGCCATGCTCTTCTGTTCCCATGGCCGCTTTAATGCCACCGCAGCCATAATGACCGACAACCATAATGTGCTTCACTTTTAACACATCCACCGCAAACTGAATCACAGACAAGCAGTTTAAATCTGTGTGGACCACCACGTTTGCAATATTGCGATGAACGAACACCTCACCCGGCAAAAGGTCGACAATTTGGTTAGCGGGAACTCGACTGTCGGCACAACCAATCCAAAGATATTCGGGCTTTTGCTGTTTTGACAGAGTGGAAAAAAACTCAGGATCTTCTTTGGTTACCTTCGCCGCCCACTGGCGATTATTACTAAACAGTTCGTCAAGATGACTAGACATACAATAACCTTAATGTTTTTTTTGGTACCAACGGAATTTGATATCCGCGGTGAGTGTCAAGTTCTCATACTGCTTAAGCGACTCACGACCGTCATAAGACGCCTTATGCATGTGTGGCGTCATACTCAGCAATTGTTGAATCTTTGCTTGCGAATCCAGCGTAAAGGTAAAGCGTTCAGTTACCTCACGAATGATCTTAAAATCTTCTAACTCAGCCGTAAAAGTAGGCTTGTATTCGTGAATAGCAGGATACAGTATTTTGCGCAATTCAATCAGATGATCTTCACCTGACTCAACCAACAATAACACGCCGTTTTCACTCAAAACACGCGAGAACTCAGTAAATACAGGGAAACCAAATAAACACAAAACAGCATCAAAGCGATCACTAGGCATGGGCAAACGCGCATTACTGGCCACCAGCCAGCTCACGCCTTTATCGCGTTTACTGGCGGCGATGACGGCCCATTTAGAAATATCTAATCCAACGCGGTCAGTCACATTCCCTTGGGCCGTAAAAAGACGCCCTATTTCATTCAGATAATAGCCCTCACCGCAACCCGCATCCAAAATACGCAAACCATCACGTACATTGCCTTCTGGCCAAGAAGACAAAATACTCTCAACAATCGGAAAATAATACTGTTGATTCAGAAAAGCCTGTCGTGCCGCGACCATCTCCTTGCTGTCGCCAGGATCTTTTGAGCGTTTATTTTGCACAGGGAGAAGGTTCACATAACCGCTTTTAGCGAGATCATAGGTGTGCCCATGGGGGCAAATTAGACTGCGCTCATTGCGATGTAAGGGCGCTAAGTCTATCGGACAAGAAAGGTTATTCAGGATTGGCACAAGATATCCATAGTATTTAGATGAGCATTTGCGCCAATCATAACCCATTGAAAAGCATGAGAATACGAAAACCAATCATTGACGCTATTTTGCGTCTTAAATTTCAACCGAGATAACCAAGGTTGCTTAACTCACTATTGCAGTAAAGCCGCTTTTGATACAGACGGTGAAGCCACGTAGCCTTGCATGAAAGCACGAAATTCAGCGTCAGGAAGGGGCTTGGAAAACAAATAACCATGCACCTCCTGACAGTGATAGCCGTTTAATGAATCAATTTGAGTGCGACTTTCCACGCCTTCGGCAATCACCTTTAAACTTAAACCGTTGGCCATAGCAATGGTGGCTTTCACGATGGCATCATTATCACTGTTTAAACCCAAGTCATGAACAAATGAACGGTCAATTTTTAAGGTCTGAATGGGAAACCTTTTTAAATATGCCAAAGATGAATACCCTGTACCAAAATCATCAATCGATAAGGTTAACCCCAACTTTCGAAAGCTGTGCAGCTTTTCTATCGACTGTTGCGCATCCGTCATCAACATACTTTCTGTCAGCTCAAGCTCCAGGTATTGAGGATCCACTCCCGTTTCTTCAAGCGCCTGCATAACCATATCAACCAGATCTGCCTGCATAAATTGACGGCTGGATAAATTCACTGACAGTGTAATGGGCGCATAGCCCGCTTCCCGCCATTCTTGCAACTGGCGACATGCTCGACGAATCACCCACTCACCCAAAGGCAAAATCAACCCGCTTTCTTCCGCTAATGGGATAAAACTATCAGGACTGATCATGCCTAACTCTGGATGCATCCAGCGAATCAAAGCCTCTGCGCCAATTACTACCTCGTCAGGAAGACGAATCTTTGGCTGGTAAAACAACACGAACTGCTCTTCATCAATCGCTTTACGAAAACTACCGCCCAAGGTGAGATAAGCATTTGAATTATCCGACATGGTATTTTGATAGACCACGTACATGTTATGTCCCACGGACTTGGCTCGATACATGGCGACGTCGGCGTTTTTCAACATACTGTCCACGTCACTGGCGTGTTGAGGGTAACTGGCAATACCAATGCTCGCGGTGATCATCATCTCCATCCCCGCAACCGGATAGGTATTGCCTGCATTTTGCATAATACTTTCCGCGATGCTTTCCAGCTCAGCCAGATCACGCGTATTTTCCAACACCACAACAAACTCATCGCCACCTAAACGGTACAAACACGCTCTGGTGGGAATATTGTCTTTTAACCGCTCTGCCACGCGTTGGATCAGTTCGTCACCAACACGATGGCCAAAATTATCATTAATAACCTTGAAACTGTCTAAATCAACGTACAAGAGCCCAAACTGGCGATTTCGTTTACGAGCATTATCAAAGGCACTTTCCAGTTGTTGATACAGCAAATTACGATTAGGCAAATTCGTCAGCCCGTCGTAGTTATTCAGTCGGTACAAAGCAATTTCGTGCTCGCGCTTTTCTTGAATATCTTGCGTCAATAAATACGCGGTCTGATCGGTCGAGTTATAAGTGATTTCTATAGTATGCCAACGTACTCCCGCCAAAGAAGACAAGCGTATCTCTTGGGACAGGCTGTTTTGCTGAGAAAACCGAGTCATAAAACTGTTCGCTGCACCCGCGTGGGCAAACAAATCACGAATATGTTGGATATCGCCAAAAGATTCCACGAAATACGCACTGGCGTCGATAAAATGACCATTAAGGTCAAACATCGCAAAAGAAAGCGTTTTAAACTGAGTTAAAGGGCAAAAAGCAGGCACAACAGATGGCGTGCTTACAGAGGCACCGATCGAAGGATGCGCCTCACACAACACACCTTTATGAACATCATCTAACGCCACAACCGAACCGCTAACATGATACTGAGCGCCATCGTTGCCTGTAAATGGCCACTTGAAAGGCAGGGCGTCACCCACTTCCAGCGTTTCTAAATAATGCGACAAACGCACCTTAAGCTCGTCTTCAATCACACGCTGACCGGATTCAATATCATGTAAAGAATCGCTCAACAAGGCTTTCGCGGCTGCATTGCTGCAACACACCCTAGACGCTTGAATATCAATAATCCAAGCCGCCGAAGGCATTTTAGAACGCAATAACGCTAATAAATCAGTCATTTACTTTAAATACTGCTTGAAAACGGGTCGTCTGTTAAATCCTGTATTACCATGAATCTGGAACAATGAATACGCTTCGAAAAGAGGAGTATATGCTGTCGGACGCCTGTCTAAAAAGTGCGTGCTTAGGCCTGTCATCATGTAGGAAATCGCCTACAAGATTGTAGGCAGATTGCAGAAAATTGAAAGCAAATTTATCATTTATATTTTGCGGTGCCAACCAGTGGGGCTTTTCAATGATCGAAAAATCAGAAAAGTAAGGCGTTAGTAAGGACAATTGAGACACACGGATCCATCCGCCGTAGTACGTCTGTTCCATCCAAGCCTTCACGCTTACCTCGTCACCCAACTCAAGGTACAAACGCCCAAAAATCAGTAAACACTCGCGGGGTACGCGCCCCTTAGCTATGTCCTGAATCGCAGACAAACCCGCATCCGTCTGCAAAATACATAACTGATGCTCCCTTGCTCGGGTGACTTTTTTGAGCAAGCTGTCGTTTTTGTTCGGACCAATCCAATGATGCGGCGAAAGGTCTAGCCGCTCTAAGTAAAACTTAATCGCGATCTCAAACTGTACAAGCTCGCCCTCCGGCGTTTCCGCTAGGAGATCCACTTCCCCAAGAGTCTTGCCATCTTGAGTGATCTGAAAATGCTCTTTAAGTACATTAAGAGAAGATAAATGTTCAATCGCAAACGAAAACAACGTCTCAAAATAACTGCCAAGAAAATGCGACTTGCACTGTGCCAAGGCCTCAATTAAAGGCGCTGGAGCTTGATCCAAGACCAATAAACGCGCCTCAACATCAGCAAACCAATAGTCCTCAAGACAACAATCTCGTTCTATATAATGCCCTTCCACCAGCCAAGCCAGATCTCTCACTAAAGGGTGACGAAAGGCCTCTAACCTCACGATATACCACTTAAATGCTGATCGATTCGATTCAAACAGTGAACCAATTGACGCACACTGTCATGGGAACGATTTTTAAAAGCCTCTTCTGCCATCGGCGCAATATGACAACGTTTAGGCAAGGCCTCGCCAGTCGCCATCATCACTTTAAAGCGTTCAATCATGACGAAACGCAACCACTGCTCAAAGGCCATGGTATCCACACAAAAAGGCTCCACACTTTGCAAAGCAAGGTCAGATGGCGTTTCGCACTCCCACACACCCGCACTTTGCATCGCCACTTGCAAATCCATAATCAAGTCAGCCAACACATGATACGCTGAAAAGGTTTTTTCCAACCTGATTTCTCCTGTGAAAAACGTTAATATACTGCATCTTTATGTAAATCGATAACCCGATCAATCGCTTGATCAGCAACTCGAACAACACCGTATTTTATCGACAAAACGAGTCCACATTTTATCATGAACAAAATAGAATCGCTTTCTGACTTATTTGATATGGTCGGCTGTGACGTGACCTACTACGACCTAGGGCGCAACATCACTAAAATCACCCCACAACAAGCCATACAGTTCGACCGCAAACAACAAGCCTACCCTTTTCCCTTTCGTCAACACGCTTGGCTGGCCTGCCTGTTAACATCGAAAAGCACGGTAAAAAAAGACAGTGTCGATGCGAGCGTCATTTGGTTCATCAAAATGCCACTCGATGAAGCGGGCTGCTTAAACCTGGGTACACGAGACCACTTCATCAAAAGTATCGTCGATAAAATACTCCACAAGGGAGAAGAAGCCGGTTTATCCGAAGCCCTCGAAGACAGCCCTTATGCTTTCAAACCCGATCAAGAACGCATGGCCAGTTTTCACGCTATTCTTGGCAAGAATCTTCACCAAGCACCGTCGCACTACTTTGATGACGTGGTTAAGTATCTCTCGTCAGACCTAAGTGAACAAGACAACCGCTGGCAAACACTCGGTCTGCAAGGCATTGCCGAACTCGCCGCCAGAGTCAATGAAGCCAACTACCAAGTACTCATACAAAACGCCATTCAACAAGCCGCCAAGCCCCTTGTCAGCGCCTTATGTCACGCCCTTGAACACGAAACCCTGCCTAACTCACTGCAAACAACCCTGATCCAACGGCTACAAACCGAGCCAGACGCACTCATGCAAGCCAGCTACCTGCGCGCCCTATCCAGAGCCGATTTAAACGATACCCTTTTGCTACCCTTGTTCGGATTATTGGGCAGCCTGACAGACTGCAAGGATGACGACCTTCACAAAATCGTCGCCCTCGCCGCAAAATGCCCCCATTGGCTTGGTCAAAACCCACAACTACTGCGTATCATCATGGAAAAACTGGCACACCGAGAAGACGGCTACATCGCCTTCAAACAAATCGCCGCCGAACTCAGCCAACACCCTGAAGCCAAACAACCCCTTTGGACACTCCTACGCAGCGGCCACGTCAGCCCGAAACTGGCCCAAGCGGTGAGTTATATATTCACACAGACGCCAACATCCGTTCAGTGATGGGAAATAGAGAAAAATGGAAACTTTAACTAAGAAGGAACTTTAACTAAGACACCCAAACAACTTTAACTAAGACTTTAACTAAGACACC
>CAZBUC010000125.1:2768-6947 GCA_964494965.1 uncultured Maribrevibacterium sp. | reverse complement strand
GCCGAGCGCCATTAAAAGACCAATGAGCTCACCGCTGTAGCCCATCGTAGACAAGTGCACAGCAAAAAAGACATTAAAAGGCGCATGGGACATAAAGGCCAAAAACGCCAACGCAAAAAACAACAGTGACTCAGGCGTTTTGACTAATGAGAAGAAAGACGTGGTGGCTTTTTGAGTATGGACCTCATACGCTTGTTCTTTAAGGAAAAATGACGTCACTACAGCCAGTGCTAAAAACACACACATGGTTGGAATCACAACAGCAACACCAAACTGCCCAATCAAGAACCCCGCGCCTGTCACAGCAAACACATAACCAATTGACCCTCCCACCCGCAGACGAGTATAAGGCACATCTAAATGACGAATACTCCTCACCGCCAAAGAATCCGTCATTGGAATCAACGCCGAATAAAAGAGCGCCATAGTACAGGTTAACAACCATAAGGTTTCAAATTGGTCATTCCAGTTGAACGGAATGACTGCAATGAAGCAACCCAAAATAGCGAACTGAAGTATGCGCTTAGGCAAGCCTATTTTGGCGGTCAGCCATCCCCAAAAATGCGGTATCAAGATGCCAGACAAAGTAAATGTCGACATCAAACGCCCTATTTCAGACGCCGTCAAACCAATCGATTTATAATAAACCGAGATATACGGCATCATTACGCCAATCAAAGCACAAAAGAAAAAGTAAAAGAAAAATAAGGGCCAAGCCACAGGGCGGGCATTATCAGAAAACATCACAGCTCCTAAAAACAGCCAAATCGAGTCACAAAGACCATGCATTTACTATGCCGATTGAGTATGCTGGAAACCTCTTTGAAAAGCATCCTTGTTCAACAAGTATGACACTACAGCCCTTTTTAATGCGAGACTTTCATTATGACCCATAATCAAGAATGGTGGCGCGGTGCGGTAATTTATCAGGTTTACCCTCGCAGTTTTTTCGACTCCAACAAGGATGGCATTGGTGATCTTCCCGGTGTCACCGCAAAAATGGATTATATTGCGTCGCTGGGTGTGGATGCTATTTGGCTATCGCCTTTTTTCACCTCCCCCATGAAAGATTTTGGTTATGATGTCAGTGATTACTGCGGTGTCGATCCCATCTTTGGCACCTTAGACGATTTCGATCAGCTCATAGAATCCGCTCACCAGCACGGATTAAAAGTCATGATCGACCAAGTTTTGAACCACAGCTCAGACCAGCATCCTTGGTTTATCGAGTCTCGTAGCAGTCATGATAACGCCAAGGCCGATTGGTATATTTGGGCCGATGCTCAACCAGACGGTACGGTTCCAAACAACTGGTTATCGGTTTTTGGTGGCCCAGCTTGGCGATGGGATAGCCGACGTAAACAGTACTATTTGCACAACTTTCTAGACAGCCAACCGGATCTAAACTTTCATAATCCGGATGTTGTGGACGCCTTACTTGATACCGTAGAATTTTGGCTCAAACGCGGTGTTGATGGTTTTCGCTTAGACACAGCCAACTATTACTATCATGATGTAGAACTGAGAAATAACCCACCAAAAGAAGAGGTCGTCGAAGGCAGTATCGGGGTAAGGCTCGATAACCCTTATGCTTATCAGCTTCATGTTTATGATAAATCCAGACCTGAAAATATTGCTTTTCTCAAACGGTTACGCACCTTATTAGACCAATACCCAGAAACCACGACCGTTGGCGAAGTCGGCTGCGACTTCTCATTAGAAACCATGGCCGCCTACACTCAAGGCAAAGACAAATTACACATGTGCTACTCTTTCGATTTATTAACTCACGATAATTCGATGAATCATATACGCCACACCATGGAAACCATTGAAGCAGGGTTAGGCGATGGCTGGCCATGCTGGTCGATTGGCAATCATGATGTAGAGCGTGTGGCAACACGGTGGGGAAACAATCAAGACGCCATCAATAAAAGCAAAGTTTACATGGCAATGCTGTTGACCTTACGAGGCAGCGTCTGCTTATACCAAGGTGAAGAGTTGGGTTTACCGGAAGCCGAATTAACCTTCGAACAACTCGTGGATCCATTTGGCATTAATTTTTGGCCTGAATTCAAAGGCAGAGACGGCTGTAGAACCCCGCTACCATGGCAAGATGACGAATTAGGTGGCTTCACCCAATCCGCACAGCCTTGGTTGCCGATATCCACCACACAACGTCCGTTGGCGGTGAGTGAACAAGAAAAGGATCCTCAATCTGTCCTGCATGCTTACCGAGACTTTTTACAGTTAAGACGCCAATATCCAGAGCTACGTCATGGCGATATAGCGTTTTTATATCATGACGAGACCACGCTGACGTTTACACGCCATAGTGCAAATAAACACCTTTACGTGGCGATCAACACCTCTGACCAAGAAAAGACATTACCCGTTGCGTTGTCACTTTCTCCAATCGTTTTACCGCCAGCACTGAACGCAGGACACATTGAATCAGGCTGTATTATATTACCTGCTTTTGGCGTCTTTCTAGCGACGGTAGCGCAAACGCCTTAACGTCTCTCTTCCAGTAACACAAATAAGAAAAATAGACATAGAAGTAACGCACAAAAAAGCCCCTTTCTTCATCGTGGAGAAAGGGGCTTTAGAAATTATGATGTCTCATTCAAAGGCCGTTATGCCAAGTGTTCTCGATCCGGCCAAGCTGTAATGATAGCCTTGACCAAGGTAGCCAAAGGGATAGCAAAGAATATGCCCCAAAAACCCCATATCCCGCCAAAGAACAAAACCGCAATGATAATGGCGAGAGGGTGTAAATTAACGGCTTCAGAAAACAACAAGGGCACCAACACATTACCATCAAGTGCTTGAATAATTAAATAAGCCACAACAACATAAATAAACTGACTGTCAGTACCAAACTGGTAAAAAGCAACAATCACAACCGGAACAGTGACCGCTGCGGCGCCTATGTAAGGAATTAACACGGACAGTCCTACTAAAAGTGCAAGAAGTTCTGCGTACTTCAAACCAAATAGCAAAAACACAACATATGTGACCGCCCCCACTATCAACATTTCGATAAACTTTCCACGAATGTAATTGGCAATTTGATCGTTCATTTCATGAGCAATATTTCGCATCATGCGTCGTTCTTTTGGTAGCCACGAGGTCATGTATTCAAGGACTTTCTTTTGATCTTTGAGTAGAAAAAACATCACTAATGGCACCAAGACCAAGTAGATAATTAGTGAAAATAAAGAAGGGATACTCGATACAGAGTATGACACTAACCACTGACCTAAGTGTGTCGACTCATTGGCTAAGGAATTAATCACCTCATTAATAGCGGCTTCATTAACGAAATCACTATGCCCTTCGGCAAAGTGCTGAATCGCG
This sequence comes from uncultured Maribrevibacterium sp., assembly GCA_964494965.1. GTDB lineage: Bacteria > Pseudomonadota > Gammaproteobacteria > Pseudomonadales > Marinomonadaceae > Marinomonas. The sequence goes on along the minus strand of CAZBUC010000125.1, from coordinate 3,587 downwards.
TCTCGAATGTCTCTAAACATACGAGGAGAATCTTGAACCAATCGTACCGCCTGGCGCCAGATAATCGGTACCATCATGCCAATAAAAACACCACAAGCGGCTAAAAAGGCAAAAAAGACAACAAATACAGATAAGGTATGACCAACACCCACTTTTTTTAATCTATCAACCATTCCTTGCAACAAAAACGCAAGTACTATGGCGATCAACACGGGCGCTAGAATCCCCCCACAAAAAGCGACCACACACAAGGTGACAATCATCAGAAGCAAAAAAACAACCACCTCTTCATTGGAAAAGTAACGCTTTATCAAAGTATCGACAATTTTAAACATGGTGCATCCGTCTTAAATTTTTTGAATAACGAAAGTATAAATATCATTGTCTTCAGATGTCGACAACAAGCTAAAACCGACCAAATGCACATAATGGGGAATGTCTTTCAGTGAACCAGAATCGCTGGCCTTCACACAAAGGCATTGGCCCGACGTCATTTTACTTAACGCCATCTTAGCTTTGAGAAGTGGCATGGGGCAACGATCTTCTCTTGCATCCAAGATTACGTCATACTTAGTGTCTAATTCGTGCATTTGTCATATATCCGACCATGTTATTATTTAATCCAGTAGAAAGCTGCCGCCATATTATGAGACTATTTTCGAACGTTACAACCAGCTTCTTCATTTTAACGATTGTTTTGGCAAGTATTTTCTCTGATGTGAGCCATGCAAATGTGCCAGATCTAGAGTCAAATAAAGACGAAAGATCCTTATCGAACTCATCCTATGTACTTGGGCAACACTGGTTTAGAAAACTGAA
>CAZBUC010000125.1:0-2758 GCA_964494965.1 uncultured Maribrevibacterium sp. | reverse complement strand
TATTGAGTTCCATCCCGCGTACGACTATTTAAAAAACGCCTTGTCTCAGTTACTTCCACAAACGAACCTGTACAACACCAAAGTGGAAATGACTTTACTCAACAGTACACAGAGCAACGCCTTTGTGATTCCAGGAAACCATCTTTTTATTTATTCAGACATTTTAGAGATGATCAACGATGAAGAGATGTTTTATGGTTTATTGGCCCATGAAATTGCTCACTTGGATCTTCGACACTATGAACGCCAGAACCAACACTCTGGTGAAGAGTTGCAAAAAGCCTTGCTGTTGCTTGGTGCGGGCATTGCTGCGGCCTTAGCAGGAGCCGACCCAGACACAACAACGGCACTTTGGATGGGCGGCATTGCCAACCAAGCTGAAAATCGGCTCACTTACAGCCGAGCTCAAGAGCAAGAAGCCGATCGACGAGGCCGAGAACTCTTGGTGGATGCTGGGTTGTCGCCTGAAGGAATGACAAAACTGTTCCGCGCTTTTTTTCAACGTGCACTGGGACGCCCAAAAATCGAGTTTTTGTCCACTCACCCATCCCCAGACACACGTTTGTCTGATTCATTTAGCATAGAACCCAAAGACACCCTGTTGCAATCACGCCCAGACACCGACTTTGAGTTTTTCAGAGCCAGTGTACTGGCCTATCGAGCAGGACTGGAGGAGCAACCTCTTGCCTATTTAGATCAGGTGATACACCATTCTGATGCCCAAAATTTTGCCAAAGGCCTATTTTCATACATCACACAATCGCCAAAGCAAGCCCTTATGTACCTCGCTGACGTTGACAAACCCAACACCTTTACCGTTTATCTTCAAAGTTTGAGCTATGCGGCTTCAGGTCAGCGAGACAAGGCGCTCGACATTATCCATACCCAATTAGAACTCAACCCAAACAACTTACTTTTCTCATTGCCCTACGCACAACTAACCAACGCCCTCCCCCTTAGAGGTGCTTCTACTTTTGACGAGTCTTATTATCTCTATGAAAAACGCCTTATTTGGCGTGCCAAAATTCACTATTTCAAAGCCAATAACAACACCGCCATGACGCTTAACTACAGGGCGCTGCTGGACTTTAGTCAGGGCAAAGACACAACCGCACAACACCTAATCAAACGGGCTGAAAACAACGCAAGCCTTGACGAACAGACACTCATAGAAAGTACCAAACGATACTTTGATCTCATTAAAGAGGTGGAAAAAAAGCAAGGCTTGGCGCCATAAGTCTGCACCCAATCTTTATTACCTACTTGGTCCGATTGTTAACCAAGTGACTTTTACCTGTTGATCGCATTTGGAAAGAAACCTATATGTCGCCGCTGGCTTTAATCGATAATCTTGAACACTTACCCAACCCCTATACGCAATTTGAAGGGATTGCTGCGCATCTTCAAAAAAACACAGCGCAACTGAACGATCCAGAGTATCGACGTGATTTACAACTGGCCTTATGCTTTATCTACAGCTATAACGGCTCGCAAGCCACCTTTAACTCTTATCGCAGAGAAGTCGAAAGACTGTTGCTGTGGTCATGGAACGTATCACATTGCCCAACATCACAGTTACGGCGCGATCAAATAGAAGAGTTTATCCATTTTTGTATTGAGCCACCTGAAAGCTGGATTGGCACAAAAAATGTTGCGCGCTTTAAACTCTTTATGGGCGAAAGGGTGGCCAATGAAGAATGGCGACCTTTTGTTGCCCACGTCAGTAAATTGGAGTTCAAAAACGGCGAAGTCGCGAATGTGAAACAGCACTCTTTGTCCCAAGCAGCCATCCGCGCCACTTTTTCAATTTTATCGTCCTACTATGGTTTTTTAATGCAAGAAGAAGCCATTCAACAAAACCCAGTGGCTTTAATTCGGCAAAAAAGCAAATTCGTCAAAAAAGAAATTACTCGAACGCAAGTGAGACGTATCTCTAACTTGCAGTGGGACTATGTCATCGAAACTGCAGAAATGCTGGCACAAGAAGATCCAGCCACCCACGAACGCACCCTGTTTATCATGAATGCCCTACTTGGCATGTATTTGCGTATCTCTGAATTGGTAGCCGACGAACGCTCTGCGCCAGTAATGGGCGATTTTATCAAAGATGCCGATGGCCATTGGTGGTTTAAAGTGCTTTCTAAAGGCAACAAAGAACGTCTTGTCGCCGTATCAGATGACATGCTTAATGCGCTCATCCGCTATCGCCGTTTTAGAGATCTCCCCATGTTACCCACCATCGCAGAAAACACGCCGCTGGTACCAAAGAACCGAGGGCAAGGTGCGATGACCAGTTCACGCCAAGTGCGAAACATAGTGCAGTTTTGTTTCGATAGGGCTTACGAACGCATGTGCGAAGATGGCATGAGCGCGGATGCGGACGATTTACGCGTCGCAACGGTGCATTGGCTTCGTCACACCGGCATTTCGGAAGATGTAAAAACCCGACCTAAAGAACACGTCAGAGAAGACGCCGGTCACGCCAGCATGGCCACCACCGATAAATACATAGATACTGAATACCGAGAGCGTCACGCCAGTGGCCGCAAAAAAACGCTGCGCCCTCATTAAAAGTGCACAGATGCACTATTCTGACCAGCGTTCTAGGCTTTTTTCATCATTACTATTAGCGGCAACCCATTGGCTGTCAGTACCATGAGACTCTTTTTTCCAAAACGCGGCACGGCTTTTCAGGTAGTCCATAATATAATCGCACGCTTGAAAAGCCTCAGCGCGGTGAGCGGCACTCACACCGACA